>NZ_JBLZFY010000058.1:0-27689 GCF_050753365.1 Geminocystis sp. CENA526 | reverse complement strand
TTAATCATTGTTTTAGGCAAATTTAATTTTTAACCTAGATTGATATTAACATAAGTTTTTTGATTTGTACAAATAAATCTGGACGGCAATTCATCCCACACTGATTGTGTGGGTATTTCTTAACGAAAAATACAGTGTGGGGCTTCTTGCCGAAGAAAAGCTAAATTAATCAATTCAACACTCTTACAATGAAATATCAACAACTAACGGCAATTATTGAAAAAGAGGGAGATGGTTATGTCTCCCTTTGCCCTGAATTAGATATTGCTAGTCAAGGTGACTCGATCGAAAAAGCTAGAAATAACCTTCAAGAAGCCTTAGAATTATTTTTTGAAATTACATTTTCTCAACAAGAATATGCTTAAGAAAGAGGCACAATTGATTTATTAGCTTTAACGTTCATAACAACTGATAAATTCTCGAAAAACCCAACCATATATTTTATATTCACCTGAGACATAAGATCCGACTCTTGCCCAAGGTCTTCCTTTTTCATCATAGCGAATATTGTCGATATAAACCTCCTTACCATTAGTTAATATTCCTATTTTTTTACCATTTGGAGAAGTCCTAACATTAAGAGGTGTGCCTGTGGGATCAGTCACTTTACACACCGTTTCTGCCTTTATTGATGATACAGAAAAAACTACGTTAATCAGAATTAAACCAAGCAATGTTAAGTATTTCATTGATACAAATAGTTTTTATAACGTTTGATGACCTTTTTTATTACAATAATCTTACCATAAATTGTACTATCTCTCCTTCAGCGATCATTTGTTAATTAACATAACTTTTTTCTTGTCTGACTTCTAAGCAAAGTTCGATCGCCTCTTGTATATTAGAGATAGCTTCTTCTTTAGTTTCTCCTTGACTTAAACACCCCGGTATAATAGGACATTCCACAACATACCATCCATCTTCATCTTGATACATCGTAATAGGATATTTCATATAAACAATTTTATTGATTGACTACTGATAAACAATATATATTATCGCTCTTAAATAAGCTATTATTTGGGAAAGTTATAACCGTTGGGCATTATGAGTAAAACAGTTCAAGAAATTTATAGCGAAGTTGTCGAGATATTACCCTTAGATGAAAGATTGCGACTAGCAACGATGATATTAAACGACTTAACAAATAAAAACATTAGCCTTGTGAATTATAGTGATACTTGGACGCAAGAAGATCAAATAGATATTGTTAAGTATTCTTTACAAAATATTGATGATCAAGGTGAGGAAATTTACTAAATGGAATTTAAAAGTGGAGATGTTATCACTGTTGACTTTCCGGGTGTAAAAGGTATTAAACGTCGCCCGGCGGTAATCGTTTCTTCATCGGTTTACCATGAAAATCGTCCAGATGTTATCATTGGATTAATCACCAGTCAGACAAAAAATTTAGGAGTGACTGATTACATTTTACAAGATTGGTCATCAGCAGGGTTAAAAGTACCATCAATATTTAGAAGTTTTTTAGTAACGATACCATCATCTAATAACTTAGTTTATATTGGTCATTTATCGGAAAGGGATTGGCAAGGTATTTGTGATTGTATAAAAATTGCATTAATGGGAATCAAATAATCAAATCATCGCTCTTAAATAAGCGATCATTTGTTAATTAACATAACTTTATAGAACTTCTCATAATCTTAATCATCTATGAAAAGCCGATTTTTAGACAGACTACACAGAGTGCGATCGAACTTCGACATTTTAAACTTCATTAACTATTCACGGATGGAATAAGTTATTATCGCAATAAAGATTAAATGTTTAACAATGCAAATAATTGATCATCGTCATCTCAAGGAAAATTTAACCACCGTTATCGATGAAATTAACGAAAAACACCAACCCGTGTGCCTTCAATTATCTGATTCTGTAAGGGCGATCGTACTTTCGGAAGAAGACTATAATAGCATGGTAGAAACCTTATATTTGTTGAGTAATCCCGTCAACGCAGAAAAATTACTACAAGCAGTCGATCGCACTCCTGACTCTGCTACCCCATGGCAACAAGTGAAAAATGAGTTAATGGGATGAGAAATATTTTACTTGACATACAAGCTATTGAAGACTTGAAATGGTGGATTCAGCAAGATAAGCGAATGGCTTTGAAAATTATGGAATTAATCGAAACATTGCCAGATAATCCCTTCACAGGAAAAGGCAAACCTGAAATGTTACGCTTTAATCTATCAGGTTTTTGGTCAAGGCGTATTACTCAAGAACATCGTTTAGTTTATGAAGTCAAAGACGACTATATCAGAATAGTCAGTTGTCGTTATCACTATCGAAAATGAATCTATATCTTATCTAATCATCGCTCTCAAATAAGCGATCATTTGTTAATTAACATAACTTTATAGAACTTCTCATAAACTCAATTATCTATGAAAAGCCGATTTTTAGAAAGATTACACAGAGTGCGATCGCCCCGTGAAGCGTATTTGATGGTGCGATGGGTACAAATCTGCAAGTGCAAAACCTGACAGCAGAAGACTTTGGCGGTGCAGAATACGAAGGATGTAACGAATATTTAGTCCATACTAAACCCGAAGCAGTAGAGCACTATCCTATCGATATTATGGGGCTAAACTGCGCCACTGGACCTGATTTGATGAAACCCCACATCAAATATTTGAGAGAAAAATCTCCTTTCACTAGAAAATTTTAGTTAATCCTAAAAAGTTTTCGAGTTGTGTAATAGTATTAAGATGACTAATAACTGCATTTAATTCCTGATTTTTTGCATCAACTAAACCTTTTTCAAAATTAATAATATCTGTCATCGAGACATTTCCATTTAGTCTCATTCTTTCTTTAGCATTTGTTAATCTTGTTTCCGCTAATTGTCTAGCTTGTTGGGCTAATTGTATTCTTCTAAATGTATCTTGTACATTACGCATCCTAGTTTTTAATTCCTCTTCAAGATTTTTTGTGGCATTTTCAAAAGTTAAATTCGCAATTTCTAAGCTACTTTTACTTTTTTCTAAAGCATTATCTTGACTCAGATTTCCCCATTCACGACTTAATATAAGGGAAGAATTAACCGCTCTTTGATCGTCTGCATTACTAGCAATATTATGATTAACACTAAAATTAAATCTTAAATCCCATTTCTGTTGATTTTCAGCTTCAATTATATTTAATTTAGCATTTTTTACATCATTAAAAGCCGTTAGATAATTAAAATTATTACTTAAAGCTAATTCTAACATTTCTTCATAATTAGGTAAGTTTAAATTTGTAGGAGGTTGTGGTATTTCTTGCGCAATTAGTTTTTTATCTAGGGGTAAATCCAAAATTTTAGTTAGGTTAGTAATCGCTTCTTCTAAAGCATTTTGAGTTGTAACTAAAGTAACTTCTTGTTGTGCAATATCTGCTTGACGTTCAATTAAATCATTTTGTGGAATCCTTCCAAATTCAAAAAGTGCTTGTAACCTTTCTAAATCTTTTTTCCCATTTTCAATGGATAATTGTTCAATTTTTAGTTGTTCTTGTGCTAAGACTAAATTTCTATAAGCTAAAATTGTATTGGTAATAATTTGAGAATTAGTATTTTTTAATTTTAAGATATTAGCTGTTTCTGTTAATCTTGCTTTTTCAATATTGATAGAATTAAATCGCACCCCAAAATTTTTAAGTAAGGGTTGACTAAAATTAAAATTGATTCCCTGACTCAGTACATTATTATTTAAAATATCATTTAATGTGGTATTTGCAGATAGTTGATTTTGTCCTTTCCATAGGATTGTAAACTCACCACCCGTTGGTATTTTCCAATTTACATTAACATTTAAACCTAAAATTTTATCATCTCTTTGATTATTTCCACTATCGTTATTATTCCAATTAACTTCTAGTTGAGGTGTAAATTTTGGGTTAAATTGTGATTCAATCTCCGCTAATTGTTTTTCTTCTAAAATACGCTGAAGATATGCTATTTTTAATTCTCTGTTATTTTCTAATGCTAAATAAACAGCATCTGCTAAATTTAACGGCAATTCTTGATTATTGTTATTTAACAATAAGTTCAATTTTTGTTCTGATTTATCATTAATTTCTTCACTTTTTACATTAATAGAAAATATAATATTCAATAGAATAATTAACAAGGTTATCGGCAAAAAATGTTTCATATCTTTATATTTTACAATATTTTTTAACGTTTATTATATTAAGATTTTAAAGCTATTACTGGATCTAATTCACTGGCTCTTTTTGCTGATAAAAAACTAGAACTTATACCCACAAAAACAGCACTACCTAAAGAAATTAGGGGAGTTTGATAATTAAATTCATAAGGTAAAGTGAAGATATTTACTACTAAAATGGTAGTTACCTGAATTATCCCAATCGCCATAATTCCACCCGTGAGACTAATAATCGTTGATTCTAATAAAAATTGGCTTAAAATGTCTGTTTCTGTTGCACCAATGGCTTTTCTTAGTCCAATTTCTGAAGTCCTTTCTACCACCGATGCGATCGTAATATTAGCAATTCCCACTCCCCCCACCACTAAAGCAATTCCACCCACTAGCAGAAGAATTATTGTCACTACAATTAACGTTTCTTCAAACATTTTAACACTGTCGATGTTACTATAAGCAGAAATATCGTGATTTTTAAACCTTTGTTTTAGTAAATTAAGAGCTTGATTTTGCAATTTCTCTAAGTCTTTATGATGAGAAGGAGTAATAATAATTTGTTCAAAAAATGGACTTGATATTGATGATTGATGCAAAGATAATGGGATAAAAATTAATCCTTGCTTCTCGATTCCTATGTCACTTTGTTTGGCTTCAATAATTCCTTTAATATAATAAGATTTATTTTGAAAATAGAGCATTTTTCCTAAAACATTCTCATCTTGAAATAAACTGTTTGCGACTACTTCATCGATAACAATAACAGGATAATTTTTTTGATAATCAGTTTGAGTGAAAAAACTACCTGAGATTATTTTTCTTCCTGAAGCAGATAGAAAATCAGGTACTACTGCTTGTGCTTGTATATTTATTTTTTTGTTTTGATAATTAATTTCACCATTTCCCGCATTTTCAAAGGGAATAATATAACCCCAACCTGCTAAGTTATTTCTTAACCATTTCAAGTCTTCTTGTTCATATTTTACTTGTTTATCGATGATGGGATTACGGGGAGAAGAAATGAATATTCGTGGTGATTCCATCTCTTCTAATTGTTTTCTTAAATATGTTTTGCCAATATCACTGACTTGCAAAGTACCACTAATAGCAAAAACCCCCATAAATACCCCTAAACTACTTAAAAATGATCTCAAGGGATTATTGCGTAAAGAGGTAAAAGTTAAGGAAAATAAATCAACAATTTTCATAATAATTAGGAAATATTAAGTTATTAAATTTAAGTTATTGAATTTCAACATAATTACCCTCATTTAAGGGAATTTCTCCGATGGGAATCAAAACTTCATCTCCTAGTTTTAAACCCGATATAATCTCAGTATTTTCTATGGCTTGTAAACCAATTTTTACAGATTTTTTAATGGCTTTTCCTTGAGAATCTCTCATCCAAACAAAAGCATCTGAATCAGTTTGTTGTATGGCTTCATTGGGAAGTATTAAAACGTTATTTCGTTGAGCAATGATAATTGTAACTGCTACAGGAGTGCTAGGCACAATATTTTTATTGACTTTATCTAATCCAATAACTGCTACGACTTTGGCATTATTTGACGACTGACTACTATCATCTTGTTTTGCTAACAAAGCAATTTCTTCTACTTTGCCAGTTAATTTTTCCGAGTCTAAACCAATTACGGTGATTTCGGCAGGTTGTCCTAATTTTACTTTCGTGGCATCTAATGGGGATAGATTAAACTCAACAATTTGTTTAGAATCATCACCCATAAATAATAAATTTTGTTTGGAGTCAATTACATCACCTACTTTCACATTTAGATTTAGAATTACACCATTAATAGGAGAAGTAATCACTGTTTTGTTTAATGTTTCTATCAGAGTTTTTTGCTGAATCTTCAATTTATCTACTTCTCTCATTGCCTGATTTAGTGCTAATTCAGCTTCTTTTATTGCTAGTTGAGATTCTTCTAATTTACTTTGAGCTTCTTTAAGTTTTTGTTGTGGTTCGGAATTATTTTCTTGAATATTTTTGAGAAAATTATCTAAGTCTAATTTCTGTTTATCTAAGTTAATTTGACTGACTAATAATTGATTTTTAGCATTAGTTAAAGCTGTTTCTGCTAGACTCACTTTCTTTTGTTGTTCTTTTAATTCATTTTCGGAGATAAACCCTCTGTTAAATAATTGCTGATCTTCTTTTAATTTAATTTTAGACTCGTTTAAATCAATTTCAGCTTGAGTAATAATTTGTTCTTTTTGGATAACTTCTAACTTGCTTTTTTCAATTTCCCATGTTTTTTCTTGCTTGGTATTGTCAAGAATATTTTGATAATTATTTCTTAATTTTTCATATTCTTGCTGATCTTGAAGTACTTTTTTTCGGGTTCGTTGTAATGCTAATTCTTTTTGTTCAATTTCTATAGTTTTAGTTTTTAAGTCTAATTGAAATTCTTGTAACTTAATTTGAGATTCGTTATCTCGCAAACGAACTAAAATCTTTCCTTTTTTTACCACATCACCAATATTAACTAAAATTTCTTCCACCATTCCATTGGTAGCTCCTCGAATTACTCTTTGATTATCTAATTTTAAGACTCCACTCTCCCCAGTGATTTTATTTTCTACATTCCCTTCTATTACCGTAGTTGTTCTCACCGTCACAGGTTTTGTATTATTTTTGACGGATAAACCGTAAAAGAGTAACCCTCCTAAAGTAATAATTGTTAAAGTTGCTGAAGAAATAAATAACCACTTCAATCCTAATCCTTGTGTCAATCTCAATTTGCTTATATTCATTTTTAATAGGAGAAGAATATACCTGATACCACTTACACTTACTCAATTTTATCTGCCTAATGATATGATATGACATAAGGTGGGCAATGCCCACCCTACTCGACTAAACTACTTGTACTTTTTTACACTACCAACAGTTCACATGAACCCAATGATTTGACCAACCCTGATTCACGGGCACATTTGCATAACAAGTTTTGCGCTGATTGAACACCCTGTTGTGTACATCAATCTTTACATTACCTTTGAACCATGCATTATATGTTCTTGCGATTCCATCACAGCCAGTCTGAACTCTGCTGGTTGCATATTGATTACGTTGGTTAGTGCCACTGACAGTTACTGAAATGCCACTACGACATCCCCAGTTTAGTCCTGTAGCGCGTACGGACACCATTTGGCCATTAACGCCTGCGCCTACTGGAGGGGAGAATAGAAACAATGGTGCGGAAATTGTGGCTAGTGCCACTAATTTAAGATTTTTCATACATTTTCAAATGGGCTTTCTTAAAATTTTTGTTGCCCATATTTTTAGTTTAGATGCTAAATATACTTTTGTGCGTGGAGTGAATTGGAGTGAATAAATTATTTTAAGTGAATAACGGAGTGAACAATTGAGTGAATTTTTTAGCAAAATTATTTTAGAATGACTATTTATTAAGTAGTTATAGAGAAAGCTCAACGAAGCAACTGAGGGGGGTTATGCCAACAAAACCTAATCACGAAGAACCTAAGACTTTGGAAGATTTTAATAAGAGACATTTAACTCCTACTGAAAGAATTATTTTAAATGCCTTTTTAGATTATGTACGTTATACTTCCGAAGGTATTAAAGAAAAAGATGAAGAAGTAATTCTGAAGAAATGTTTAGAATTTGATTCAGTACATGATTATGATAAAAAAAATGGTACTTATAACTACCTAGAAGACAAAGGTGAATTAAAAAAAAGACTAGAAAACAATAAACAATATATAAGCAGAATTAATAAAGTGTATGGAGTTTCCCAGTGTGAATATATAAAAACAGAAGATAAAAGAACATATACACGTAGAACCTATGTACGCTATCGATTAGTCGAGTTATGCAATAAATTTAACTATCGTCTCGAAAATGATGATACTAAACTGGAAAACATAAAATCAGAGAATAATATAAAAGACGAATTAAAGAGACTTGAAGAGAATAAGTCAGTGAGTTATGATTTATTATGTTTATTGTCTCTTTTTGCCTATAATAAAATCTCTAAAGTTAAAAAAACACTAATTTCTGAGTTTTTTATTCCTGAATTTCTACCTCAACCCATTAAATTTGGAACGGTAAGCGAAGAAGATATAAGCGAAGAACATATTAGTAAATTAATTAAACTGCGATTAATTACTGAAAACAATGACAGCTATGATTTATCGGATGTCATAATTAAGTACAGTCAAAAAATCGATAAAAAAGATAACAATTATAGAAGATATACAAACATAATAGCTCAATATTTAGAGAAAGAATATCAGAACATTGAATGTAATAATATGTTAGAAGATGAAAGTTTGAAATTAGCTTTTAATAGTTTTCTGTTTTACCTCGAAAGTGAGGATTATCCAAGAGCATGGGACCTTTTATGCTATTCTCCTCGCTATGATAAATTTTATGATCATTCTTTATTTATTTATGCCAGAAGACATGGTTTATCAGACAAAATAATTTCCTGCTATGAAAAAATATCTGAAAAAGATAAGTCATTTTACCATCAAATAGTAGTTTCTTTATGTCTCTATTTAACAAATAGATTTAGTGAGGCAATTAAAGTATTGGAGTCCTTAATTGCGGAAATTCAAAAATTAGACACAACTGAAGATGAGGAAAATAATATTTATTATCAGGCTTTACTAATACTTTATAAGTGTTATTTTTATGAAGATAAATTAGAAACAGCAAAAGCTCAAAAGACATTAGAAAGTATAGAAACATATTTAAGCACAATCGAACAATCAACAAAAAACTATTACGATTTAAAAATCAATTATTATTTAATCAATGCCCGAATCAACTTAGAATTAGGAAAATATCAAGAAGGTTATGAGTGGTGCAAAAAATCTTTGAATTTATTACAAAATATTCCACTATCCCATGAAATTAATCAAAAAAATCACTTATCAGTTTTTAAAGGAAAAACCTTATCTTTAAGGGGAAGGATTCAATGTAATTTAGACAATAAAAATGACAAAGAATTAAAAAGAAAAAATGATGATTTTGCAATAAAAGATTTAAAAGAAGCGATAGAATGCTTTAATACTGATCCTCACAGTAAAACTATTTGTTATGTGTTTTTGTTACAAATTTATTTACAAACAGACAAAAGTAATCAAGAGAAAAAAGAACAGATTGATGAGATTAAAACACAATACTCGAATAATAAGAATTATTATACTTCATATATGAACGCGCTTTATTTCGAGTTTGAGGGAGATTTATCTGAAAATGAAAAAGACAAAAAGAAATGGTATGAGAAAGCGTTCAAGGAAGCAAATAAAACATTTTTACAGATAAAATTTCTTATCCCTAGATTACAGAAGAAATTAGACTCAGTAAGCTGAATTTAATTACTACCAATTATTGATTTTTAAATATCAATAGTTTTGACAAAATTAATATTATTTCTTAACCATTCATTGACTAACACGGAAATATCCATATTCTTTTTGTCAGCTAAATTAGTGATAAATTCTTCCACATCAGAATCTAAATAAATGGGTAAATTAAACTTACTATTAGGGTGATAAAATTTACCTTGTTCTCTATTAGAAAAATCGTATTCTTGTTTCATAAAATTCTGTTTTGATATTGTTTTCTTTCCTTTTAATATTTAACTTATCAAGGCTTCTTTTCTTTCTTTGGGTTTATTTACTGCTAAATCATAATTAGTCTGTAAATTCATCCAAAATTGGGGAGTGGTATTAAATGCTTGAGATAATAACCATGCTGTTTCTGGAGTAATACCACGTTTTCCTCTGATAATTTCATTGATTCTCTGCACTGGAATATTCAAATGACTAGCCAAAGCTACTTGAGTAATATTCATAGGTTCGAGAAATTCCTCTAACAAGATTATCCCCGGATGAGTGGGAATGCGATTAGTAGGTATCATAATTTATTCATCATTTTAATAAGTAATTAATCGTGATAGTCAATGATTTGAACTTGACTAACATTACCATTATGCCATTGAAAAATAATTCGCCATTGACTATTTATGCGAATACTATAAAAGCCTTTGAGATTTCCTTTTAATGCTTCAAGACGATTACCCGGAGGACTTTTTAATTCATCTAGTGTCTCAACGGCATTCAAAATATCTAGCTTATTTAAGGCTTTTTTTGTTATTTCAGAAGGTATTTTTCTTGTCTCCCGACTATTGATTCCGTTGAATAAATCAGCAGTGCTTTTATCTCCAAAAGAAATAATCAATTTGTTACATTAAAATTAATTTTCTTTATTTTAATGTTTTAACGGTTATCATGCAACCAAAAATTATTCAGTGTTTATTGTCATTTGATATTTTATCTTTGTCAAATAAGCTAAAGTAGTTAATTAACATAACTTTAAAGAACTTCTCATAAACTCAATTATCTATGAAAAGCCAATTTTTAGAAAGACTCCACAGCTGCGATCGAACTTCGACATTTTAAACTTCATTAACTATTCACGGATGGAATAAGTTATTATCGCAATAAAGATTAAATGTTTAACAATGCAAATAATTGATCATCGTCATCTCAAGGAAAATTTAACCACCGTTATCGATGAAATTAACGAAAAACACCAACCCGTGTGCCTTCAATTATCTGATTCTGTAAGGGCGATCGTACTTTCGGAAGAAGACTATAATAGCATGGTAGAAACCTTATATTTGTTGAGTAATCCCGTCAACGCAGAAAAATTACTACAAGCAGTTGATCGCACTCCTGACTCTGCTACCCCATGGCAACAAGTGAAAAATGAGTTAATAGGATGAGAAATATTCTAATTGACATACAAGCTATTGAAGACTTGAAATGGTGGATTCAGCAAGATAAGCGAATGGCTTTGAAAATTATGGAATTAATCGAAACATTGCCTGATAATCCCTTCACAGGAAAAGGCAAACCTGAAATGTTACGCTTTAATCTATCAGGTTTTTGGTCAAGGCGTATTACTCAAGAACATCGTTTAGTTTATGAAGTCAAAGACGACTATATCAGAATAGTCAGTTGTCGTTATCACTATCGAAAATGAATCTATATCTTATCTAATCATCGTACCTAATAAATTAACTGGTAATTAATGATATGATAAACCGAAATCAAATAAAGACATTTGCTGTGGTGAATGATAGTGATTAGGTGTACAATTAGGGTTTAATAATTGTTGTTTAACTTGATTAGCTATTTCTTCAACCATCGGAATAACGATCGAATTTCCTACCCGATTATATAGTTTTGATTTACTACCAATTAACTTAAAATCATCTGGAAATCCCATCAAACGATAACATTCTCTTAAAGTTAATTTTCTGACTTTTCCATCATGTAAAATATAATATCTACCAGCAGATTCTTGAGAAGATAATGTGGGATGACTACCCTCAGACGAGTAAATTCTATTTGGTTGTTTATGCACTCTTGATAAATGTTTTGTATCAGGGCGAATACCATTAACTCTAATATTTTTATTTCTATAACCTGCAAAAATTAAGCCTGATAATTGTTGTTTTGGGTTAGTAATTAAGGTATATTCTTCTTCTTTTAAATACTCAAAATTTTCTTGATTATCATTTTCTAAAATATCTTTTAGTTTCTTCGCTTTAATTTTTTTGAGTTTATTAAAATCAAACTCTATTTTATCTAAACAACCGACAATAATTGTTCTTTCCCTATTTTGTGGTACACCGAAATTAATAGCATTTAGTAAATTCCAATTAGTGGTATAACCTAAATTATTTAAAGTGTTTAAAACAGTAGCTAAAGTTTTCCCTCGATCGTGATTTTTAAAGTGTTTGACATTTTCTAATATAACTACCTTTGGCAGATGATATTCAACAATTTTAGCAATATCAAAAAATAAAGTTCCCCTAATATCATTAAACCCCTTTTTTTCTCCTGCGATACTAAAAGGTTGACAAGGAAATCCTGCCAATAAAATATCAAAATTAGGAATAGTTTTTACATCTATTTCTCTTATATCTCCAACGGGGTATTCACTAAAATTATGAAAATACATTTCTCTGGCGTGAGAGTCAATTTCTGAACTAAATACACATTGATAACCAGCCCTTTCAAAGCCTATTCTAAAACCACCAATTCCTGCAAATAAATCAATAAATTTATACATTATTTTCTAATTTTATTAGTAATTCATTCCATTTTTGTTTATGTATAGTTTTTAGTTCTAAATCATTTTCTATTAATTTAGAATAGATATTAATAAATTTATCTAAGCTAGAAATTAACCTTAAATAATATTTTAATGAGGGAATAATACCATTAATAATAATTTGGCAACCATGATTATTTTTGACATTATTTATAATATCATTAATTATATCTAATTCACTTTTTTGAATATCCAAATAAGATAAGATATAGAATCTTTCTGGATTATATTTCAAGATTTTTGCTTCGGCAATTCTAAGAATATTACTGTCAATAGACCTATCTAATTTAATTTCTAAAACTTCAAATAATTTATCACTTTTAAAAATTTCAATATCTCCTGCACTTTTAGAACTTTTATCAGAAGCGGTATGACTTCCCAGTGATTTCAATGTACAGTTATTATATCTTATAACTTCCTCTATGATAATTTGGTAAATTGCATAAAAAGCTAATACGGGTAATTTAGAACCGCCAAAAACATTATAATTAAAAGAAAATTGATAATTTAGTACATCTATTACTTTGGAAATTGTCAGTTTATCTGCATTGGTTAAAGGTTGAATAATAACTTTATTTTGTTTTTGAATTATAATAATTTGTTTAAATAACTCTACTAATATATATTTTGGATTAACTTTTTCAATTTCTATGGTATTAACTAATTCTAAAAATGCTTTTTTAACTTCCTTATTTCCTATTTTTCCTTGATAATCTAGGGTAAAAGGATAGGGTTGTTCTAATGAACGAGTAAGCCAACCACTTTCAGCCATTGATGGTAAACCTATTTGTTTAAGAGTAGGTGTTATGTATTGTGTATCAATCGTTCTTCCTGAAAATCCATTTTTAATTTGCGTTTGATGATTTCTAATATCTTGTTTAGGATGTAAAATTTTATAAATAGATAAAGTAATTAAAACAGTATAAACACCTTTTTGATTAAAACATTTTTCGGCAATAATATTAATATTATTCAATATCTTTTCACTTAAGTTTTCTCGATAACAATTATCTTGTTTTGCTTCATTATAGATAGAAATTAATAGTTTTTTATAATCCATTTTGTGACTCAATCTAAAAAATCACTTTTGATAAATATTACACTGTTTATCTTATCAATAATTTTACAGAATAAGCTAAAGTAGTTAGTTAACATAACTTTATAGAACTTCTCATAATCTCAATTATCTATGAAAAGCCGATTTTTAGACAGACTCCACAGCAACGATCGCCCCGTGCTAGTATTTGATGGTGCGATGGGTACAAATCTGCAAGTGCAAAACCTCACAGCAGAAGACTTTGGCGGTGCAGAATACGAAGGATGTAACGAGTATTTAGTTTATACTAAGCCCGAAGCGGTGGAAACCGTACATCGAGGATTTTTGGAAGCAGGTGCAGACGTTATCGAAACCGACACCTTTGGGGGTACTCCCTTAGTTTTAGCAGAATATGACCTCGCCGATCGATCCTATGAGTTAAATAAAACCGCCGCCCAACTTGCCAAACGATTAACGAAGGAATACTCAACCCCCGAAAAACCCCGTTTCGTGGCAGGAAGTATCGGACCGGGTACAAAATTACCAACGCTAGGACATATAGACTACGACACCCTCAAAAACGCCTATGTAACTCAAGTACAAGGGTTATACGATGGTGGCGTGGACTTACTATTAGTCGAAACCTGTCAGGATGTCTTACAAATCAAAGCAGCCCTTAATGCCATTGAAGAAGTATTTAAGGAAAAAGGAGAAAGACTCCCCCTCATGGTATCCGTGACAATGGAAACAATGGGTACAATGTTAGTGGGTACAGAAATTAACGCCGTAGTTTCGATTCTTCAACCCTACAATATCGATATTTTAGGGCTAAACTGCGCCACTGGACCTGATTTGATGAAACCTCACATCAAATATTTAAGCGAAAACTCTCCCTTCATCGTTTCCTGTGTGCCTAACGCAGGATTACCCGAAAACGTTGGCGGACAAGCTCATTACCGTTTAACTCCCATCGAGCTACGCATGGCATTAATGCACTTCATCGAAGACTTAGGGGTTCAAATTATCGGCGGGTGTTGTGGAACCCGTTACGAGCATATTCGAGCCTTAGCAGAAATCGCTAGTACATTAAAACCTAAACAAAGAGAATATCATTATGAGCCTTCGGCGGCATCCATTTACACCACCCAACCCTATCAACAGGATAACTCCTTCCTGATTGTGGGAGAAAGACTCAACGCCAGTGGCTCGAAAAAATGCCGTGATTTACTCAACGCCGAAGATTGGGATGGTTTAATCTCCCTCGCCAAAGCCCAAGTGAAAGAAGGGGCGCACATCCTCGATGTTAACGTGGATTATGTGGGGCGCGACGGGGTAAAAGATATGCACGAATTGGCTTCCCGTCTGGTGAATAACGTTACCCTACCTTTGATGTTAGACTCCACCGAGTGGCAAAAAATGGAGGCTGGTTTGAAAGTGGCAGGGGGTAAATGTATCCTCAACTCGACTAACTATGAAGACGGGGAAGAACGATTTTTCAAGGTGTTGGAATTAGCGAAGGAATACGGTGCAGGGGTGGTAATTGGTACTATCGATGAGGATGGTATGGCGCGCACTGCGGATAAAAAGGTGGAAATCGCCCAACGTGCCTATAATGATGTAGTAAAATTCGGTATTCCCGCCCATGAAATCTTTTTTGATACCCTTGCGTTGCCCATTTCTACGGGGATTGAGGAAGACAGAGAAAACGGAAAAGCGACGATCGAATCTATCCAACGCATCCATGCAATGCTTCCCGAATGTCATTTTATGTTAGGGGTGTCGAATATCTCCTTCGGCTTAAATCCTGCGGCGAGACAGGTGTTAAACTCGGTGTTTCTTCATGAAGCCATGCAAGTAGGAATGGACGGTGCGATCGTATCTGCTAGTAAAATATTACCATTGGCAAAAATAGACGAAGAAGCCCTGAAAATTTGCACAGATTTAATCTATGATAAAAGAGAATTTGACGGTGATATTTGTACTTATGATCCATTAGGAAAATTAACCACATTATTTGAAGGTAAAACCACTAAAAGCATTAAGCAAAATGTAGCAGATTTACCCATCGAAGAAAGGTTAAAACAACACATCATTGATGGAGAAAGAATCGGTTTAGAAGATGCTTTAAAATTGGCATTAGAAAAATATCCGCCACTAGAAATTATTAACGTCTATTTATTAGATGGAATGAAAGTTGTGGGAGAATTATTTGGTAGTGGAAAAATGCAATTACCCTTCGTTTTACAGTCAGCTCAAACTATGAAAGCCGCCGTTGCTTTTCTTGAACCATTTATGGATAAAGCAGACACAAACGGCAGTGGTAAAGGCACATTTTTAATCGCTACTGTGAAAGGAGATGTTCACGATATTGGTAAAAATTTAGTGGATATTATTCTGTCTAATAACGGCTATAAAGTGATTAATTTAGGTATTAAACAACCCGTAGAAAACATCATTCAAGCCTACCGTGAATCGAATGCAGATTGTATCGCTATGAGTGGTTTATTAGTAAAATCCACTGCTTTTATGAAAGACAATTTAGAGACATTTAACCAAGAGGGAATTACCGTGCCTGTTATTTTAGGGGGGGCGGCATTAACTCCGAAATTTGTCTATGAAGACTGTCAAAAAACCTATAAAGGAAAAGTGGTTTATGGTAAAGATGCCTTTGCTGATTTGCATTTTATGGATAAATTAATGCCCTCTAAACATAGCAATCAGTGGAATGACTTTGAGGGATTTTTAGGTAATTTTGTCGAGGAAAATCATCTGTTTAAAGGTCGTAATTTTGACGATTCAGGAGAAGAAAAAGAAAACGTAAAACAGGCTTCTAGCCTGTCAGAAAAAACAGAAATTGATACCCGAAGAAGTGAAGCAGTGGACGCAAATATCGATCGACCAACTCCGCCTTTTTGGGGTACAAAAATCATGTCTCCTGATGAGCTTAATTTAGATGAAATTCTCTGGTATTTAGACTTACAAGCACTGTTTGCAGGGCAATGGCAATTCCGTAAACCTCAAGGGCAACCACGAGAAGAATATGATCAATTTTTGCAAGAAAAAGTCTATCCTATTTTAGAGGAATGGAAAGCCAAAATTAAAGCAGAAAATTTATTACATCCCACTCTAATTTATGGTTATTTTCCTTGTCAATCGGAGGGCAATACTTTATATATTTATAACCCAGAAAATCCCGAAGCGAAGGAAGAAATTGCTAAGTTTGAATTTCCCCGTCAAAAGTCTGGTAAAAGGTTGTGTATTGCGGACTTTTTCGCCTCGAAAGATTCTGGCATAATCGATGTTTTCCCTCTCCAAGCGGTGACAGTGGGAGAAATCGCCACAGAATACGCTCAAAAACTCTTTGCCAATGATGAATATACCAACTACCTCTATTATCATGGTATGGCGGTACAAACGGCGGAAGCTATGGCGGAATGGTGTCACGCAAGGATTCGCCGTGAGTTGGGTTTTGGACATTTAGAGCCAGACAATATCAAAGAAATCTTTAAGCAACATTATCAAGGTTCACGGTATAGTTTTGGTTATCCAGCCTGTCCGAATATGCAAGATCAGTATGTACAATTAGATTTACTAGACGCTAAACGGATTGGTATGTATATGGACGAGTCAGAACAAATATACCCCGAACAGTCCACAAGTGCGATCGTCTGTTATCATCCCGTGGCTAAGTATTTTAGTGCTTAAGTTCGTAGTAAGCCCTTTAGGGCTTTTAGAGGGCTTTAGCCCTCACTACAAACCTAATCATCCCATCCTTTACCATAATCTCTTACAGGATATTTTACCCAACTATCCCTTAACCACTCTCTACCTTTTTCCTCTAAATACCAATGCACACTACTTTCTAGCCAATCATAGGGAGAATTGACGTAGTTATGTTTCACTGGATTATAATGTATATAGTTCAATGTTGTGTAGTAATGTCTTTCGGAACGAATGGCTCGATCGCTAAAACGATACCATACTTTACGCCCTCGTTGATTATCTTCTAAATTCCATTGATAGGAAGTAACACCGTGAATAGCTTTAAAAATTGAAGTGAGAATTGATAAATTAGGCAAATATACCAATAAATGATAATGATTCACCAAAATTACCCAACCCCTAATATCTATTCCTTCATGGATAAATTTTTCAAACAAGAGGTTTAATAATTGTTGACGGCGAGAAGAATTATTTAAAATCTTTTGATGTTGATAACAGGCAATTGTAAGTAAATAAAAACCCTCAATTTGTATGGGATGAGGAGGGGAATGGGAGGGAAATCCCTTTTTAAGTCTCTCTTGTACTAATTCTAATCTTTGTTGAGGAGTTAATTTATGATAATCATACATAATTCTCGTTCGTAGTAATGGCTTTAGCCTTCATTCTACAGATAATAATGCCACTAAAGTGGCAACTACAAACTTTTATTCTTTATTTTCTATTTTCTCAATTAGAAGTTTCGATCGCCCAAGCTCAACCCACAGCAAGTAATGCTATGATTAACTTATTAACACAAGCTATTGAACAAAATCAAATGCGTATCCCCGCTTGGCAACGCAGTATTCAAGAAGTAAAATTAGAGTGGCAATTATGATGAATAACTTACCTCCTATTCCTAACCAAGAAACTAGAAATCGTTTACTAAATAATTTGCGTCGAACTAATTTAGAGTTAGAAGAATTCGGATTAGAATTAGATAAAATTATGATGATATTAGAACAGGAAAAACAACAAAATAAATTAAATAGAGTTAAACAAAAATTAAATCTTTTAACAGAATAAGTAAAGTAAAATGACTTCAATTACACTAAGTGTATGAAAAAATATTGACAAAATTTACTGTAAAGTTTACTATTATGAACAAATTGTACATATCCGCCATGAAAAATTTTTTGATTGTCGTTTCTCTATGTTTACTTATTCTTATTTCTTTTCCACAAAAAGTTTTTGCTAGTTGTACACCTCGAAGTTTACCTAATTCTATAAAACAAATTATTGCGAATAACATTCCTATCCCTGTTTTATCCCCTGATATACAAGATGCTGTAAATAATACTAATTTAATCATACAGTACAAGGTTGATACTGAATATGGTATCGTTACAGGACAAAAGATTAATTTTGCTGATTTAAAAGGGGCGAAAGGTTATCTAAGTTTAAGATTTCAATTAAAAGAAGATTATGGTAATATACCAGTCATCAAAAATTATATGGATTCACACTTTTCATCTTATGCAAGTCTTTTTAACATAAGAAATGTGGAAGCAAGTTATGAAATAATTGATCAAAAAGATAAAGTATCATATAGTTCAACATTTCCCCTTCGAACTAATAATAATATTGATTTATGTTTCGACTATAATCAACTCAAAGATGGAATAAAAGAAATAAAAATTAAGATTAATTCTTTTAAAATTGACTATACAAGAACAGTTAGATTTTAATATAATAGAATTGTCACACCAAGCACTCTTTGTGATATACGAAATATATATTTAGGTGGGCTTTTTGCTTGCCCAACAAATTTAGTACTATTTATGAGTAGAAAGCAAAAATTATTAGATAAAGCCAAAAATAATCCTAAAGGCTTAAGTTTTGATGAATTTGAAACCTTATTAAGTTTATATGATTGGATTTTTGATCATCAGACAGGAAGTCATCGCATTTGGTATTCCACCCAAAAAGCACGTTTATCTATTCAACCTAGTAAAAACGGTAAGGCAAAAGCCTATCAAGTAAAACAGTTTCTCACTTTAGAATTAGAGGAAAAGTAAGATGTCACAAACAAAAAAACATGATTTTGATGGTTTTACCATTACCCTTTTTCAAGATGAGGAGGGCGACTGGGTGGCTTATTTTGTAGAAATGCCCAATGTTTCTGCTTTTGGTGATACCCCCTATATTGCTATCGATGAGTTAGAAATTGCGTGGCAAGGTGTGAAGGAAAGTTATCTTAAACACGGGGAGACAATTCCAGTAGTTTCATCTTTTAAAGAGAGTGCGATCGTAGTCTAATTAATAATATTAATTAGGGTTTGCTGAATAAATCAAAAGGTTATTAAAATCAATGGTTTAGGCACACTATATTCATAAAAAAGTGCGAATTTTTGGCAATTTTTACTCAAAAACAGGGCATTTTAAATCTGATTATTCACAATACACCTGTGTATTTGTTGAAGAGATAACGCTTCAACACTTTGATTTTTCATTCTTTAACCTAACACCTGATACCTGATACCTGATACCTACCCTCATCAAAATACTTTTTCAGCAGACCCTATTTAAGCGATGACTTCAAAGGCAATTCCTTCAAGGTTAAAGCTAGAGTAATTTTGTTGGATGCTTTGACGTTCAGCTTCTCCGACAAAGATATAACCGCCGGGTACGGTAGAAAAACGATAAATGTCTTCTCCTTTTTGGGCATCTGCACCATAGGTATAGAATGCTAATCCTTCCTGTACAAAGCCAAAGTTATTGACATTTAAGAGGTTTTGACGTTCTTCTTCACCTACATACAAATAAGCACCAGTTAGGTTGGTGTTACGGAAACGATAGATAGGAATTAACTCGTCATTGTCTTCAAAAGAGACTTTAAAGGCTTCCCCTTCATAAACAAATCCATAGTTTCCTTCTAAAACTCGCTGTCTTTCTTCGTCACCTACATAAAGATAAGTACCATTTCCCGTACGGAAGCGATAAATTTGATCGTCTAAAATCGGATCGATTACTAAGTCTTCTACTAAAACGGTTCGATCGTTAAATTGCAGTTGTTCAATATTGATTAGGGTATCAGTATTACTGCCCACGGTGACAACGCCATTTTCGACACTAATAGCAAAGTCAGCAAAAACACCATCATAGATTACGGTATCAAAGCCTTCCCCTCCATCAATCTGGTTACTGACTCCATCTAATCCACTACTGACAATGACATCATCTCCTGCACCGGCATTGACAATATTGTTACCACCGCCAAGAACAATTCGATCGAACCCTGAACCCGTAGTAATATTATCGTCTCCGTCTCCACCAACAATTACTAAATCATTAGTACGACTACCGAAGTCGAATGTACCGCCGTTATTACCGATGTTGATGGTGACAGGGTTATCTAACAGAGAATCTTCACGGAAGTTGAGGTTTTGAATGCGGGTATCTTGTTCAATGGGAGTGTCAGGTTGATTAAAGGCTTCTTCAGCAGTGGGATGAAATTCAGCTAAATACTCCGCTAAAGCATCTTGTTCACCACCAATGGGCAAATTAGAATTATTTGGTAAGTTATCAGCAGTTAACTCATCAAGTCTGACTACATTCTCAAAGTAGAAAGCTGGATAACCGTCTCCTCCTCCTGCTAAGAAGTCCAGAATCACCATTTTATAGGTTCGATCGACATTAACCACTAACTCTCCATCAAGTACGATCGCCTCTTGAATACCATCTTCACGGTTTAAGATGAGGTTTTGGATTCTTTCCCCCGGAGTTGTTACTCCCGTAGCATCACCATTAGCATCACGAGTAAATTCGATCGAAGTTTGAGTAGGATCAAAACTAAAGCTAAAACCACCAATTTGTCCGAATTGTCCGGGGGTGACACCTTGCTCCCATCGTGCCACAAAATGCTCTGCTAAGTCTTTGATGCCTTGGGCTGAAATATCCGCAACGGAAAGTTTATTGTCAAAACGTAAAGAGTTTTCAATATCTAAGATAGAAATATCCCCTTCTTCTTTACCCACGGCAGGATTTGCTTGGGGAGGTAATTGCACTAACTCGTTTGTGCCACCATCAATGAAGGATACCCCAATTTGATCACGGATACCGCCTCCATTTTTTACAGAAATATCTACTTCTAAACCGTATTGTTGGGCATACCAAAGGTTCGCATCGGCGGTTAAGTTACCAAGATTGGTTTCTTCTGTGCGTACATCAGAACGCAAACCGTTAAGCCATACTTCTGTATTGCCAAAAATAGTGCCATCTTTACTGTTGATGAAGTCACCAACATTATCGACAACTGCTACTATGTCTGGATTAGCAACGGCTTTTACTTGCTCAAAAGTGGTAATATCTTCTTCGTAAAGTCGATCGACACCCTCAATATCTGTGGCAAAAGTACCGCTATCATCGCCAATCATGATAATTTTACCTTCGGCATCAAATTCAACGATTAACTGTCCTAAATAACGATAATTTGCCCCTGTATTGATTAAATAAACGTCATTACCATCAGCATCTTGGAAGACTTGAGGATAAGGCTGTAACAATTCTGGAGGAAATTGAGTTTCGTCTTCTCGCAAAATATCATCATCATTCGCCATGACACGATGAGAACCACCCCCCATGATAATATCAACACCAGTGAGTTTAGTTGCCAAAGCCTGTTCCATCTCAAACTCTTGTAAGTGAGTCATCAAGATAATTTTATTGATGCCTTGACTGATTAACTCATCCACAAAAGGTTGAATATTGTTTGCCAAATTTTGGGCGTTAATCTCAATGTCTCGAATGGTGGGATCGGTTAACATGGTGATACCACCGATATTGGCAATCTGAGGGAGATAAGGCACAACTGCACCAATTACCCCAACTTGTTCACCATTGACATCGATTACCACGCTTTCGGTTAAGCTGTTAGGTAAAGGTGCTTCACCAGATTCCACTACTAAATTTTTCAAGTTAGAGCTATCGGTAGAATAGTCTAAATTAGTTGATAAATAAGGGAATAATGCACCAAGATAACCTGTTTCTGGATCAATACCGACTCCATCAATAAAAAAGTTAGGTGCGATCGCATTGTAAAAAGCAGAAGTTCCTGCATCAAATTCATGATTACCAACGGCGGCTGCATCCCAACCTAAAGCATTTTGAACTAAGATGTCTGCAATACCTAGTTGTCCATAAAGATCAACACTAGCATTAAAGAAAGGTCCAGCGATGAATAAGTCACCCGAAGCAAGTTTTAAGGTGTTTTCATATCTGGCATCAAGGGCATTCATTACCGCAGAAAAGCCGATGGCATCTTGTAAGGCGGGGATACCTGCTTCTTGATCTGAGGCGTGAAGTAGTTGTAAAGTAAAGTTAGTTTGAGGTACTTCGATCTCAAAAACAGTGGTGGTGTTACTGACTTCGTTACTTACTACTAATAAGGGTTTACCCTTAGGGCTATCTTCCGCAGAGATAAAGATTAAACCTTCTGCCCCAGAGTCCGTTAAGTTCGATCGAGGGTCTTCTTCAAAGTTACGGGTGTTAATATACTCGACAAATTCGGGAGTCTCAGGGTTAGTAACGTTATACACCATTACGCCACCGATACGCTCTAAACCGACAAAGGCATAAGTTTGCCCTTTAATTGTACCAACTGTTACCCCTTCTGGTTCAGGTCCTTTGTTATCACTTCGATCGTCAAAGTTATTATTGGAGTTACTAGCGTTAAAAAAGTCGGGGAAGGCTTCGGCTGTAATTTGTTCAAAGTCATCGCCACTATCGAAAACGAGATTACCTTCACTATCCCAAATACTAAACGATCGAGAGCCAAAAGCGTAAATTTTATCGTAGGCAACCTCCCCGATAATTTGCCCTCGAATTTCTCCGGGTGGATTAGCAACTGTATGAAGGTTAAAGTAAAATTCGGTATCTTCTCCTTTTGCGGTTTTGGGGATGGTGTTTTCTTGCCAAGTGCTAGTAATATTGGCAGTACCATCTTCATTAACAGTAATAACAGTATCAGGATCAGCTAAAATATCCCACACAACGCCCCCATTTGCTCCTCTGACGGCTTGGTGAATGTGGAACATGGTGACATCATCATCGGTAGTTTCCGTGATAAAATTGCCAGTGAATGCCCCAAAATCAAGCCCTGTAACGGTTAATTCTACCTGTAAAAAACCATTATCATCGACAAAATTAAAGGCGTTTCCCATAGCTTCAGTTTCTACAGGGTTAACTTCTTGAGTACCATCTAAGGATGAGACAAAGATAGCTCGATCGCTCTGTCCTAAAGTGTTTGTTACAGTTAAACGCCCTAAATTGGCATTGTCTTTCAATTCCGAAGCATTCGGAAAAGCTACAGGATCAAGGATATAACGAGCGTTACCCACTCTGATTTCTTCGTTATAAATATCCCCCTCATCAAAACCATCTAAAATACCATCGTCAGTGGGGCGAACTCTTGCGTCTCCTTCGTTGGCAGTGATATAGTAAGTTTGACCATTGACGGTATAGGATGCGATCGAATCTGGCATATACATCCCAAAAACTGGCACAGGACGAATATTGATCATACCATCTCGATCGCTCGGATCAATACCATTACCTTCTAAGCTATGATCTTTAAAGCCTAAAGGTACAATACTTTCTACCGTAGCAGTGGCAATGTCCACAATGGCAATAGCATTATTTTCCTGTAACGTTACCCATGCTTTCGTACCATCTCCCGAAAAAGTGATATACTCAGGTTCAACATCTTGAGCTACAGTAGCATTAGGTCCAAAAATACGCACTCCCGAAGCTCTTAATTCATCAACTTGATCATTAAAAGCGGTAAAAGTAGCTTCTTGTACTGTAGCGTCAGCTACTCCCAAACTCAGATCAATAATACTAATAGAACCTTCGGGATCAAAGGTATAATCTTCATTAGGTTCACCTTCATTAGCAGTTAATACCTTAGTACCATCAGGAGTAAAAGCTACCATGTCGGGCAAAAAGCCAACGGTTTGCTTACCTAAAAATTCTCCCGTTGTACTGTCAAAAAACTGCACTTCTCCTCTAGCTTGATTACCTGTAGCGGTTTCCACTATGGCTAAGGCAACGGCTACGATACCTTCACTAACAGTGCCTTGTTTTCCTACGGCAACGCTATTGGGTAGTAAGGCAAAACCATCGCCCACAGCTTCGGTATTAAGAGGTAAATCCCCAATTTTTGTGATATTGGTACTGGTATCACTCAAATCAAGGATTTCTACCACGTCACCTGCTACTACAAATAATTGTTTGCTGATAGCATCAAATGCGGGAATTTCAGAGCCATTTTCACTGGCATATCTACCAACGAGATTAAGATTAATGTCCATAGTTAACTTTTATTAACTGATTTTTGTATAAGTGAAATTTCCTTCATCTTGAGGAAAATCCCTTATAGGGTAGCAAATTTAAGTTAAATCAAAGTTAATTAATGATTAAGAATGAGTTGAAATCATTAGACATCCCCACTGTTTTTGTCATTGTCTAATCATGGAGCGTCCAACTCCAGAGAAGCAGTGCCACTTTGAGAGCCGATCGTAACTTCTCCCGACTCAGTAATAGTTCTAGTTTGAGGCTGACTGGGGTTAGGATCTAAACTATCTTGAATTGTACCGATACCTGTCTCTGTTTCATCCGTTACCGTAATAGTTCCAGCCGAACCAACAGAAACCGTTGATAGTCGGTTAGTATTAGGATCAAAAAAAGACTGACTAAAAGCATCATTTTTACCCACAGACACCCCCACCGTAACACCTCTTACATTATCATTTTCATCGATGTAAAAAGCCGCCGAACCTCGAATCCTTGCTTCTCCTCCTTGAGCGGATAAATTACCCATAAAAAGAGAAATCAAGGAAAATAAAGACAAAACCATCAATTTTGTAGAATTATATCTAAGTATCATCATCAAGTTAAAACCCCTTAGACTTAGATTATTTATATCAATTCCCCACCGTAAAACAGGCATCTTGCCTGTATTTTGCCCCCAGTCGATGAGGAATCTTGATGAAAAAAACAATGGGCATAATAATATTATGCCCCTACGAACGATGAAAAGTTATTCATTAGGGAGTAGAATCAACAATAACATTGTTAGAACCAGTACCTAGTTTAAGATCAGCATTACCAGTAAGGGTATTGCTATTATCCAAAGTTGTGCTACCTGCACTATCAACAACTTTCCCTACTTTAGAAGCATCAAATTCATTTCCTGCTCCACCAATGGTGATCGCACCTCCAGAACCCATTGAACCAGCAGAATTTTTGCCTGTAGCACTACTATCATTGAAAGACCAAGCACCTGCACCATTTTCCCCTACGGCGGCAGATACACCTACCCCTGTAACAACGCTATCAACTTGGAAAGCGGCTGAACCTGCCATTCCTCCAGAACCAGCAAAGGCATTAGGAGAAAAACCGAAAAAGGAAATAAGGATGCCACTCATTCCTGTAATTAACGTAACTCTTTGTAAATTAATCATTGTATAACCTCTCTTTAATTAAATATAGATCAAACTAATGGCAGTGTTAATTTTAATGGTTTATGGAAGTTAAAGAGTGAGATTCGAGAAAGTTTAACAAAGAATCGGGTGTTTAGGGTGGATCAAGTGGGAGAATATGTACAATTACGCACAGTTCGAGATTCTCGCAAGGTAATTACTACTCAAATTACTCCTGTGACAATTATCGGACAGCAATTACAAATGTCTTTGACGGGGGAATGTATCGCCACAGATGCCCCCCCCGGCTCAATTTGTACTTATACTCCGGGGTTAAAAACCGATCGAGCTAGTATTGATCCTAAGACGTTACTTCCCACTCGCATTGACGTTACTTCCCAATTCGGGGAGATTGTTACCCCTGAATCCTTAGAGGCGATCGCACAACCGGGGTTTCAACAGGGTGCAGGAGATCAAAAAATCGGCTTAAATTTATTCTTTCCCAATTCTGGGGTAGTTACGGGGAATAGTCAGCAAGATAATGTTATTTTGACTCGCACAGAAGAATTTAGTAATGCCTTAGCTGGTAGTTATTTGCGAGTAAGGCAAATTGTGGAAGCTAACGGAGAAAAAGCTGTGATCGCTCGTACTGTTAAAGGATTTCCCATAGTCGGCAACGAAAACAATAATCAATGGTATTCAGGAATATCTTTGCTCAATTTTTTCTTACCAGAAATCGAACCCAATTTAGAGCCTAGTCTAAGGGTTGAACAAACAAAAAGCAGTGCGAATCGGAATTTATTTTTTGCCGCCAATAACTCTCGTATTCCCTCCTCTAGTTTTGTAATTTATCACATCGGACGAGGAGAAGCCATGAATACCCCTGAAGGCATTGAAACCTTTGAGGAGATTCCCCCTGCTCATTTTAACAGTATTTGGTTTGGGCTTTCTCCTGTGATCAGTCGCAATAGTGAAGTTTTTGACGGGGGTTTTAATGTGATTACCCCTTTACAAATAGTTGAAAGTGATGGGGGAGAAGGAGGGCAAGATAGTGTGGATGACGTGGATTTCAGTGCTGTAGTCAATGAAGAAACTTTTTCTGGTAGCACCTTAAAATCTCCTTATCTGCAAGTTTATTTTACTTTTTACAATCAGGAAGCCAATGTAAAGATAGAAAGCACTTATTTAGAAAAAATCAATTACTATCCCCATTTAAGTTTTACAGGTAATATCACGAAAAATAGCTCTCTTTTTCGTTACTACTTAGGAGCAATTTTGGCAGAGGAATTAAAACCCTATATTGGTTTAGACTATCAGAAAAATTATCAGCGTTGGAATTATAGAGTAGGAGGTGTGGGTTATTTAAACTCCGATCGAGACTACTACAGTCAAGTTCATGGTAATATTAACTATAGAGTACCCTTAGAGCAAAATTCCGTTTTAACCCTTTATAGTGGTTTTCAATACGCTTTGCAAAACACCACAAAAATAGGGGATGTAATTAGCGTTACCCCTTTAAGTGAATTTTCGATCGGTGCAAGATTAAACATTTCTAGGTTATCATTGGAGCTAACAAATTTTTGGGGCTTAGATAATTTAGAGAACAATTCCCGCTCTAAAATGTTACTGAATATTGGAATGAATGTCACAGATTATTTGTATATCGGGGGTTATTTTGCCCCTTATGACGAAAATTCTAGTCGCACCCGTTATGGAATGAATTTAAACTTGAATTTAGCCGGGGGTTATAACACACCTCAATTAAGTTTTTCTTGGACAAATAATGAATATCGATATGGTTTAGATGAGTTGGGAAATTCTCGTTCTTTATGGGATAATGTCTTTACTTTAACATTTCGCATCGGTCAACCAAACAATCCCTTTAGGTAAGCATACAATTAATTTTGCCCCTTCTACAATAGTGATGATATTTTAGTAGTAAATAATTGTTGAAAATTTTGATATATAGCGGTTTTTAAAATTATGAGGTACATTTTTTTATTGCCTCTTGCCTCTTGCCTTTCAACGACAATTTTTGTACCTCACCAAAACGAGAATTGCTATATAATAGGTCTATGATTTTAAAAATGCAGATGTTATAAATTTACAGTTTTAATTTAACCTAACACCTG
>NZ_JBLZFY010000057.1:0-28544 GCF_050753365.1 Geminocystis sp. CENA526 | reverse complement strand
GTTTAGACCCTGCTAGAATAAAGTTAATTTCAGGATTCATTGACACCTATTTAAAATTAAACCCAACGGAAAAACAAGCATTTGATACCGAATTAAAACAAATAGAAATAAACAAGGAGGAAAAAGTTATGGAAATCGTCACCAGTTGGATGGAAGAAGGGATTGAAATAGGCGAAAAAAGAGCTGAAAAAAGAGGAGAAATAAATGTAATTAAGCGTTTAATTAAAAGGCGATTTAATAATCTTTCTCAAGAATTAGAAGATAATATTAATCGCTTATCTTTATCGCAACTTGAGAATTTGGCAGATGCAATTTTTGATTTTCAATCTTTAGATGATGTGATTCACTGGTTAGAAATTAATAGTTAATTTAAGCTCTATGGCTTACCATTATCTCCTGAATCCCTTATGATAATTCTAGTTTATCTGGATTAAAAACACTTTTCCCTCTTCCCTGTCTTCATCAATAATTTTAGCTCGAACTGAGGTGACACAAAAGCTACTTATGAACCTAATTTGTAATAACAATAAAAGTTGAAAGATTGCGTTATATCTCATAATGACAAAATACCGTTATCATTACAGAAGTCCAGATAAACATAGTGAATTTTTGTATCTACTTTATGACTTATTTCACAGAAATCTCAAAACTTCTTGATGTTGCTCTCCTCGCTGCCCAAGCTGGAGGTAATATATTACAATCCTATTGGGGAAAACAACTCAATATTCGAGAAAAAGGTAGAGCAGGAGATTTAATTACAGAAGTAGATCAAAAAGCTGAACAAGAAATATTAACAGTTATTAAACGTCATTTTCCAGATCATGGTATCTTAGCGGAAGAATCAGGTATTTTAGGCAATTCTGACAGTGAATATTTATGGGTAATTGATCCTCTCGATGGTACAACAAATTATGCTCATGGTTATCCTCAATCTGCGGTTTCTGTGGGGTTATTAGTATCAGGAAAGCCTACGGTGGGAGTGGTGTATAATCCGATGCAAAATGAGTTATGGAGTGGTGCGATCGAAATGGGTGCAACCCTTAATCATCAACCGATTCAAGTTTCTACCACCGAGAATTTAAAAGATAGCCTTTTGGTAACAGGTTTTGCGTACGATCGAACCGAAGTCGAGGATAATAATTATGCAGAATTCTGTTATCTTACCCATTTAACCCAAGGAGTTAGAAGGGGAGGCAGTGCGTCTTTAGATTTATGTCATGTGGCAGGAGGGCGACTTGATGGCTATTGGGAAAGAGGCTTAAAACCTTGGGATTTATTAGCAGGAGTCGTGATTCTCTTAGAAGCAGGGGGAAAAGTTACCGCTTATGATGAAAGTAATTTTGACCTTTATAGCGGTAGAATATTAGCAACCAACGGTTATATTCATTCAGCCTTGAGTGAAACCTTACTAAAAACCCCTCACTCTCCTATTTTCAGTCAATGGGGTTAAGATTCCTCTTTCCATCTTTTCAAAGGCACACAGTCGATATTTAATTGATCTAAACTACGAGCAATGACAAAATCCACTAAGTCCTCGATCGATCGGGGATGATGATACCATGCAGGAATAGCAGGAACAATTTTTGCCCCCGCTTCCGCTAATTGAGTTAAATTCCGTAGATGAATTAAACTAAAAGGAGTTTCACGGGGTACAACCACAAGGGGTTTTCCTTCCTTTAATTGTACATCCGCCGTTCTTTCTAGTAAATCTGTACTTAATCCGTGACTAATTTTGGCAACAGTACTCATACTGCAAGGTATAACAATCATCCCTGATGTACGAAATGAGCCACTAGCAATACTTGCTCCCACATCACCCCAACGGTGACAAATCAACTTTCCTTGATATGGTATTTTGAGGTACGATCGCCAAAACTGTTCTTGAGTATGGGGTTCTTGAGGTACTTTTATACCATCTTCTTCTAACCACACCATATAACTAGCCTTAGAAGCCACCACATAAACAGTATATTCTGCTTCAAGGAGATATTTTAAAGTTCTCACGGCGTAAATCATTCCTGATGCACCACTGATACCAACAATTATTGATTTATTCATTTAATCTTTCGAGGAAAATTTTGGCTCTTTTATAGTAATTCTGACAGATTTAGTGTTGGATAATCTCCGCTTGAAGCCTACACCTTACGAATGTAAGTGCATGGAACGTCACAAAAATTAAATAAAACTTACATAGCAAGTATAGATTATAATAATCTTTTAAATTATGTCTATTTGTTATCAACCTTGTGTGAGAAGTAATGTTTAATCTGATAGTAGTAATAGCTCGATCGTTCAAGTCTAAAATATATTTATCGGGTTTATTAATAGCTACACTAACTCTAATTATCGCCCATAACTTTATTATCACTAATCTTGAACCCGTACAAGCTCAACAAGCAGTACCCGTTACCGCATCTTGGCGACAAGCCTCCTTTCCTGTGGAGAATTTTCAAGCCTATACCTCTGGTTTTGGTTATCGCATACACCCCATTACGGGAGATAGAAGAATGCACCAAGGCTTAGACTTAGCCGCTCCTCTTGGGAGTTATGTTCGTAACTGGTGGAGTGGTCAAATTGTTCATCTATCAGATCATACAGGATGCGGTACTATGGTGAGAATTAAATCAGGAAACTGGACTCATGAATATTGTCATTTAATGGGTAGTGTCGAAAATACCACTAGAGGAAGGGCTTTGGTCGATCGAAATGGCGGTATTATGTTATTCATGGGGCAAAACATTCCAGCTGGGGCGAGAATTGGTAGAGTCGGCATGACGGGAAGCACCACAGGACCTCATTTACACTGGGGCTTAATGTATAATGGTAGATATATTGATCCAGCAGACGTATTAAGACAAATGTTTGCCCAAAGAACTTAAAATAGTTAAGCTCGATCGCATCTAAGTTTACAGATTAAGACAGGGAAGAGGGGAAAGGGAAAAAGTACACTTTTGAGTCGTTTTTAACACTTAGCTTATCAAAAAATCAAGGTTGTTGAACAAGTTATTGTTAATTATTCGTGGTTAAATTAAAATTAAGATAGATATGTAACAAATAAACAAAAATTCATTCCACAATCTGTGACGGAATCTACAATGAAGATATAGGAATCGTTGCGGAGTAATAAATTTAAAATATATGGTAGCTTCTAATATCCCTTCTTTCAAATTAACCACTGATGTTATTCCCATTAAGTGTTCTGGTGCTTTTGCCTTGATTGATAGCCTCTGTCGTCACGGTGTTAAGCATATTTTTGGTTATCCAGGCGGTGCAATTTTACCTATCTATGATGAGGTTTATCGTGCCGAAGCAAGAGGAGACATCCAACATATTCTGGTTAGACATGAACAAGGCGCCGCCCATGCTGCCGATGGTTATGCTCGTGCCACTGGAAAAGTTGGCGTATGTTTCGGTACTTCTGGACCGGGTGCGACAAATTTAGTTACTGGTATCGCTACGGCTCACATGGACTCTATTCCTATGGTAATCATAACAGGACAAGTGCCAAGGGATGCGATCGGCTCGGATGCTTTCCAAGAAACAGACATTTTCGGCATTACTTTACCCATTGTTAAGCACTCTTATGTCGCTCGTACGGCTCAAGATATTCCTCGCATCATTGCGGAGGCTTTCCATTTAGCTAGTACAGGCAGACCAGGTCCTGTATTGGTGGACATTCCCAAAGATGTGGGCTTAGAAGAATGTGAGTATGTGCCTGTATATCCGGGGGAAGTAAAATTATCTGGTTATCGTCCTACCGTCAAAGGTAATCCTCGTCAAATTAATGGGGCTTTAGAATTGATTGCTGAAGCAAGACAACCGTTATTGTATGTGGGTGGTGGTGCTATTTTATCGAAAGCCCATGCTCAAATTGAGGAGTTAGCAGAGCGTTTTCAATTACCCGTAACGACTACTTTAATGGGTTTAGGGGCTTTTGACGAACATCATCCTCTTTCCGTGGGGATGCTAGGAATGCACGGCACTGCTTATGCTAATTTTGCGGTTAGTGAATGTGATTTGTTGATCGCTGTTGGGGCAAGATTTGACGATCGAGTTACAGGAAAATTAGATGAATTTGCGTCTCATGCAAAAGTAATTCATATCGACATCGATCCTGCGGAAGTAGGCAAAAATCGCCGTCCTGATGTGCCGATTGTGGGAGATGTACGCCAAGTCTTAGAACAAATTTTACAACGAGCGCGAGAGTTAGATTTACCTGCTCACGATAGTTTAACAAAAGATTGGTTAGGAAGGATCGATCGATGGAAAGAAGAGTACCCTTTGAATGTACCCCATCCCGAAGATGCTCTTTCACCCCAAGAAGTGATTGTAGAAGTTGGGCTACAAGCTCCCAATGCTTACTATACAACTGACGTAGGACAACATCAAATGTGGGCGGCTCAATTTTTAAAAACAGGTCCTAACCGTTGGATTTCTAGCGCTGGACTAGGTACAATGGGCTTTGGTTTACCTGCGGCGATGGGGGCAAAAGTTGCGGTAGGAGATGAAGAAGTTATCTGTATCAGTGGAGATGCTAGTTTCCAAATGAATTTACAAGAATTAGCAACCCTGGCACAATACAACATCAAAGCCAAAACCGTAATTATCAACAACCGTTGGCAAGGGATGGTGCGTCAATGGCAAGAAACCTTCTATGGTGAACGTTATTCCGCCTCTAATATGGAAGCTGGAATGCCTAATTTTGAAATGTTAGCTCAAGCCTTCGGAGTTAAAGGTATTACTGTTAGCAGTCGTGAAGAATTGTCAGGTGCGATCGCAGAAATGTTAGCCTCGGATGAGCCTGTGGTATTAAATGTTTATGTTAAACGAGACGAAAACTGTTATCCCATGATTGCACCGGGTAAAAATAACGCTCAAATGTTAGGGTTGCCCAAAAAACCCCCCCAAGGTTTAACCAAAGAAATGGTAATTTGCTCTAACTGTGGTACAAGAAACCCCGCCGAAAATAGTTTTTGCCCTGAATGCGGTACAAAACTTTAGATAGTGAATAGTGAATAGTGAATAGTGAATAGTGAATAATTGTTAATTGTTAATTGTTAATTGTTAATTTGTCTGTTGCCAAATTTTAATTGTGCCATCAACTCCTCCTGCGACTAAAAATCTGCCGTCTTTACTCAAGGCTAGGGAAAAAATACGGTTGTCATCGGCAATTTTTAAATGTCCTAATTCTTTCGAGGAGGCAGGATACCAAATTTTAATCAATCCATCCACTCCGCAACTATACAAGAGTTTTCCATCGGGATTGAAGGTTAAATCCATAACTTGCCCGTGATGTCCTTGTAGCTCGATCGAGGGTTCGATTTCTAAAAATAAGCTAAACTCAGTGGTGGGTAAATGCCAAATTTTGATCGTACCATCAGTGCAACCCCCAGCAATATAGTCTCCTGAGTTGCTAATAGTGATCGATTCCAAAGAGCTTACATTCCCTACTAATAAGCCAAGTTTTTTCTTACTACCCAACTCCCAAAGGGTAATTTCACCATCACCGCCTCCACTGGCAATAAAACCGTTTTCCTCATGGATAGCAATGGCATTGATTGCACCAGTGTCATCATAACAACTTTCTAATAAATCTCCGTTTTGTAAATCCCATTGTTTCACAGTTTGATCATAACTACCACTGACAATAATTTGTTTAACAGAGGCAATTTCTAAGCCGTGAATTGAGCCTGTATGATTAGTTAAAGTATGATTTAACTTAAATCTAGGGGAGTTTCGATCGTTTTTTAAAGACCAAATTTTAATGACTTGATCTAAACTACCTGTTACAATACCATGATCTCGATAGTTAACATGACTAGCACTAACGGTTACAATACCTTGATCTGAGGCTTGAATACTATCAAGTTCAGAAGCACTATCTAAAGACCAAATTTTCAAATATTGATCCCATGAAGCACTTAATAAATATTTGTTGTCGTGGGTAATTTCTAAATCCGTGACAGATTGGCTATGGGCGTTGATAATATGGATACATTTCCAAGCAATTTTGGGGGGAGGCTCAATATCATAGTTTTGGGCTTGACTTAAAACGGTTCGATCGGGTAGTTTGATTTTATCACTAGAAGGATTAGCAGGGGAATTAGAGGCTTTACGGGAAGACATGGAAGCCTGATAAAGTAGCTCTAAATTTTTGATTCTTCCTTCTAATTTATGCTCTTGAATATAGTCAATAATGCTCGTCAAAGATTTATTAATACTTTCCACATCCTGTTGTAAAGAAGCAATAATTTGATTATCAGATTTTTGAACATTACTAGCAATTTTAGGGGGAGAAGTTAAAGTTTTTTGTTTTTCAATATATAGATTAATTTTATTATTAATATCTTCTACTTCGGCTGAAAACCTTTTTAATTGAACACTTAACGCTCCAGCAATACGCGCTTTTGTCCGATTTTCCGATCGAATTCGATTAAGAATATTGAAAATAAAAGTAAGGGTAATAGCAATAAATAATAAATTATTAGAGCCAACAGAAAAAGAAAGAATCAATCCAATTATAGTTAGTAAAACCCCTAAATATTCTAACCATTCTAACCAAAGTATAGTTATAAAAATCATGAGAAACTCCCCCTTAAATCCCTAACATTGTACGAGCAATGGTAAAATAAATCAATACTCCTAAAACATCCACCGCAGTAGTAATAAAAGGTGCAGACATCAAAGCGGGATCGAGTCCAATCGACTTAAATAGAAAAGGTAAAGCCGATCCAGAAACCGAAGCCAATACAGAAATCGCTACTAAACTCACTCCCACAGATGTTGCTACAACAATATTTCTTCCCGTTTGAGGTAATAAATAAGCCCAAATAGTAGCCAAAAAACCTAGAATTAAGCCTAATAATAACCCTGCTAAGGCTTCTCTTGCAATAACTTTCGGTGTGCCTAAATCATTCATTTCTCCCGTACTTAAACCCCTAATGACAACAGTAGATGACTGAGTACCAATATTACCACCTGTCCCGATTAACAAAGGAATAAAAGCGGCTAACACCGTAACTTTAGCTAAAACGTCTTCTTGCGCCCCAATAATACTTCCCGTAACGGTATTGGTAAGTAACAAGACTAATAACCACGTTACCCGTCTTCTAGCTACGGTAAAAAGATTTGTCTGAAAGTAGTTTTCCCCGTCTGATTGTACCGCCCCTAAAGCGTAAATATCTTCGGTGGCTTCTCTTTCTAAAATATCGATAATATCATCTACGGTGACAATACCCACTAGGCGTAATTCTTTATCGACTACGGGTACAGCCAAAAAGTCATATCTTTGAATTAGTTTAGCTACTTCTTCTTGATCCATGTCAGTTTTAACATAAACCACATCCCTAGTCATAATTTCTTCTAAGGTTTGATTGGGGGAGTGTAAGACTAAATCTCGCAAGGAAACGATACCTGCTAAATGACGGGAGGCATCGGTTACATACATATAATAGATTAACTCAGAAGCCTTTGCTAAGGAGCGGATTCGATCGAGAGTTTCTTCTACGGTTAAAGTTTGTTTAAGGGAGATATACTCAGGAGTCATTATTCTTCCTGCGGTGTCTTCCTCATAACCCAATAGCAAATTCGTAGCTTGTCTTTCTTCGGGGCTTAATTGCTCTAAAATACGGCTTACTACCATAGCAGGTAACTCATCGAATAACCTAGCTCGATCGTCTGGTGACATTTTGTCAACAATATCCAACACTTCTTGACGTTTAAATTCTTCGATGAGGGCTTGTTGTACACTAGACTCCAAATGTTCATAAACATCGATGGCTTCGGTTTTATTCAATAATCGAAACGCAATTAACTGCATGGAGGGGGGTAAATATTCGATCGCTTCCGCTATATCCACCGGTTGCACGGGTACCAATAAAGCCTTTGCACCTTCAAGATTATTTGTTTCTAACATAATCTCTAATTGAGAACTCACTAATTCTCTCAATTCGTGGCGAGAATCATTTTTTGCGATAGTTACATTGTCATTCACCAGTTTACCCCCTGATTTACTTACTACAAGACATCTTTGAGCTATCGAAATTTAATTCTAACCTTTGATTGCTTAATCTGAACAACGAATCATAGAGAATTGAGAATTAATCTTTTTCTCCACTCACTTATCGGGATGTTTGTCAAAGTTTATGTTAGGATATGTTTCGCCAACAGGATCATTTATTTCTTTAAGGATTATAGCACACTACCTGTCTCATAGATTTCGATCGAAATCAGGCTAGAAGCCCAAACTAAGAACCAAATATGAAATCGGGCTAGAAGCCCAAACTACGAACCAAATATGAAATCAGGCTAGAAGCCCAAGCTACGAACCAAATATGAAATCGGGCTAGAAGCCCGAACTACGAACCAAATATGATTATTTAGCGGCGGCTAATTCACGCTCTTTGGTTTCTTTGATTACTTCATCAGCTACGTTCTTAGGACAAGGTGCGTAGTGAGAAAATTCCATAGAGAATTGTCCACGCCCTGAAGTCATGGTTCTTAAATCGCCAATATAACCGAACATTTCGCTTAAAGGTGCTTCGGCTTTGATTCTGACACCCATAGGAGTTGTATTTTGAGATTTGATCATACCACGACGGCGGTTTAAATCACCGATAACGTCTCCCATGTGATCTTCAGGGGTGAATACATCAATATTCATAATAGGTTCTAATAACTGAGGACCGGCTTTAGGGATAGATTGACGATAACCTGCACGAGCGGCAATTTCAAAGGCGATCGCACTGGAGTCCACAGCGTGGAATGCACCATCGGTTAAGGTGACTTTTAAGTCCACACAAGGGAATCCTGCTAAAACACCTTTAACGATACTAGCTTGGAACCCTTTTTGTACTGCGGGCCAAAATTCACGGGGTACGTTACCACCAGTTACTTTCGATTCAAACTGGAAGCCACTACCTGGTTCACCTGGTTCAACGGTGTAGTCGATACGTCCAAATTGACCTGAACCACCAGATTGTTTTTTGTGGGTGTAACTGTCGTTAATAACTTTGGTGATAGATTCACGGTAAGCTACTTGAGGTTTACCTACTTCTACTTCTACCCCATGAGTACGGCGGAGGATGTCCACTTTAATATCAAGGTGTAATTCACCCATACCTTTAATGATGGTTTCGCCACTGTCTTGATCTGTTTCAACGTAGAAAGAGGGATCTTCTTGTACCATTTTAGAAAGGGCAAGACCCATTTTTTCGTTCCCGCCTTTTTGTTTGGGTTTGATGGCGATCGAAATAACGGGATCAGGGAATACCATCGGTTCAAGGGTTGCAGGGTTATTAGGATCACATAAAGTGTGACCAGTCTGCACATTCTTCATGCCCACGATGGCAACAATATCTCCTGCTTGAGCAGATTCGATCTCCATACGATCGTTAGCGTGCATTTCCACTAAACGACCAACACGATCGGTTTTACCTGTAGCGGTATTGAGAACGGTCATACCTTTACTTAATACCCCTGAATAAATACGGGTGAAAGTTAAAGCACCATATCGATCGTCCATAATTTTGAAGGCTAAAGCGCGTAAAGGTTCGTTAGCATCCACAAGGGCAAATTCACCAGTTTCGTTACCTTCCACATCAGTAATGGGTTGAGGATTTACTTCTGTCGGATCGGGTAAATAGTCGATAACAGCGTCTAAAACTAATTGTACCCCTTTATTTTTGAAGGAAGAACCGCAATAGGTAGGGAAAAAAGACATATCACGAGTACCTTTACGGATACAACGTTTAATATCATCAATGGCAATTTCTTCACCTTCGAGGTATTTTTCCATTAAGTCATCGTCTTGTTGTACCGCCGTTTCGATTAACTGTTCACGGTACATCTCGACATCTTCTTTCATGTCTTCGGGTACGTCTTCAATAGTGTAAGCAAAAGGATCACCAGAATCATCCCAAATCCAAGCCTGACGGGTTAATAAGTCCACTACTCCTTTAAATTCGGTTTCCACACCGATAGGTAATACCATTACTAAAGGTTCGGCGGCTAAAATTTCTTTAACTTGTTTAACTACACGGTAGAAATCTGCTCCAGTTCGATCGAGCTTATTAACATAGATAATACGAGCTACTTTAGAATCGTTAGCATAACGCCAGTTAGTTTCTGATTGAGGTTCAACCCCACCCGATCCACAGAATACACCGATACCACCATCAAGAACTTTGAGAGAACGATATACTTCGATCGTAAAGTCAACGTGTCCGGGGGTGTCAATGATATTGAATTGATAATCTTTCCAAAAACAGCTTGTAGCGGCGGATTGGATGGTAATACCTCTTTCCTGTTCTTGCTCCATGAAGTCAGTAGTAGCTGCACCATCGTGAACTTCACCGATTTTGTGAATTTTACCAGTTAATTTAAGGATTCTTTCTGTAGTGGTAGTTTTACCTGCGTCAACGTGGGCGAAAATACCGATATTTCTATATTTACTGAGATCTTTTGCCATAATAAAGTTTTCTATATTGATAATGTATTAAGAGTCAATGGGTTTTTCTCTCAAGGATGACTCTTAATGGAAATAAGTGTTTTCAAGATTGAAAAACACAGCTATCAGAATTTATCATGGTCAAACCACAAAAATTCTTTAAGACACATTTATTTATCATAAATGATATGTAACAAAATGTGAAAGAATAACTGAAAAGGAATTTTAAAAGAATGTGGACTTGTTATCATAGTAAATTACATCAAACTTTAAAAGATCGTCACCTATTACCAAAAAAGAGCAAAATCTTAATTGCAGTATCTGGAGGACAAGATTCCCTCTGTTTAGCTAAGTTATGCTTAGATTTACAATTAAAATGGCAATGGCAAATTTCGATCGTACACTATGATCATGGTTGGACATTGGATGAAGGATTAGCGGATCATGTTCAAAAAATAGCGCATGATTGGGGTATAGAGTTTTATTTGGAAAAAGCACAACAAAAAATCCCTGAAAGTGAAGCCCAAGCTAGAAAATACCGCTATGAAGGGTTAATCAATGTCGCTACTAAGCATCAATATAATTACTTGATTACGGGGCATACTTTGAGCGATCGAGCGGAAACTTTCCTGTATAACTTAATTAGGGGGGCAGGAATGGAAGGGTTAAGCGCGTTAAATTGGACAAGAAAACTTACTGATAATATTACCCTAGTGCGCCCCTTACTCAACTTTACTCGCAGTGATACCCTGAGTTTTTGTCACCAATTACAACTGCCTATTTGGGAAGACAAATATAATGAGGATAAAAAATTTGCGCGTAATCGCCTTCGTCTCGATTTAATACCCCATATCAAAAAAGAATTTAATCCAAAGATAGAACAACATTTAGCTCAAACAGCAGAGATTTTACGAGCAGATGTGGAATTTTTGACTCAAGAAGCCGAAAAACTCTTTAATTTAGCCTACCGTGATGATAGTTTAACTCGATCGAGCCTCAAGGATAAACCCCTCAGTTTACGCAGAAGGGTAGTAAAGATGTTTTTAGCACAAAAATTGAAAACCATGCCCAATTTTGAGCAAATAGAAGCCGTTGTGAGGTTAATTGAAGCCCCGAACCTCGATCGAACCTCAAGTCTTCATCAAGGTTACTTTGCTCAAGTAATACAGGATTCGATCGTCATTCAAAAATCAGACAATTAAGCCCAGTTGATGAGGGTAGTCGAATCAGCCTCTTGCCTTTTGCCTTTTGCCTTTCACAAAGTAAACATACAATTAATTTTCCCTATCTACTTAGGGTTTGCTGAATAAATCAAAAAGTTATTAAAATCAATGGTTTAGACACACTATATTCACAAAAAAGTGCGAATTTTGGCAATTGTTACTCAAAAACAGGGTATTTCAAATCTGATTATTCACAATACACCTGTGTATTTGTTGAAGAGATAACGCTTCAAAACCTTGATTTTTCATTCTTTAACCTGACACCCGATACCTGATGCCTGATACCTACCTTCATCAAAATACTTTTTCAGCAGACCCTACTTATCAAGTGAAATTTATTAAATTTTGACAATTGTGCTACATGAATTCGAGATAAAAATAGATGAGGACTGACTTGGAAAACAGGCAGACAGGCAGATTGTATTTCTTATGAATGAATAAAATTCTCTCAAAAGTACATCAAAAATTAAGAATTTTTTTCCTTGTCCACTTGTCCACTTGTCTAGTTTTCATCATTTTCTTTATGTCGAACTGAGGTTGTACTGAGGGTGTTTCTACTGAGGATAATTGAAGAATCAAAGTATGCTTTTTTGTCAAAAGATTTTTTGAGTACTTAATACTTAAAATTTAACACTTAAGTTTTTGCCAGTATTTTTTGTAAATCAACTATCAGAATCAAAATATAAAAACAAAATTTTTATGTTATTATTGAAGATAATCCTAATTTTGTTATTTTTTAATCTTATTTCAAATCTTTAAAGTCTATATATATCAAAGATTAAGTTATCAAAACTTAAATTTTTATGTACATTCACTGAAAAATAATTTAACTTTATACAAACTTTATATTAACTTTACACAAACTTTATATTAACTTTACAATATTTTAAATTACGTCTTTAAATCAATAAAAATATTTAAGTATATTATCTTAACACCCATTAAAAAGAGCTAACCATGATTATCACTATTAACGATACCAACTTAACTCCCTTCCAATACATTTTTGACGAAGATACAAACTTAATCTTTGGGAATAATCTCAGTATTACTGCTGATCCTAGCGCCTCGATCGAAATTACTATCACCGTAGATTCAACGGATGATATTCTCGGACAGTTTACTATTATTACCCCAGATAATCAAACCTTTACTGGAACTACTCTTACTTTTTCAGGAACTCTTGCAGAAATAAATGACGCTTTAGCAACCTTAATATTTACCCCTAATGCCAACGCTAACGGTATAGAACTTCTCAATATTTCTGTCATCAGCACAATTAATGATGGAATAAATCCTCCTGTAGTAACCAATGATGATAAGACCATTAGCCTCAATATCACCCCGGTAAATGATGTTCCCACTTTAACCCCCATTACTCTGACAGTGGCAGAGGGTGGAGAAATTACATTTATTGCCCATACACCCGAAGGCGGAGGGCAATTTGGTTTAGTTGATCCTGACATTGCTACAGGGCAACAAGAAGTCCAACAGATGATCGTTAAGATTACCGAGTTGCCAAGTAAAGGACAGCTAAGACTCGGTACGCAAATTTTACAGGTTGGCTCGGTATTTTCTTACAACCAAATAGGAAACGTTAGATACATCCATGATGGTAGTGACGTTAACCCCGATGATTCTTCCACTACTACGGATAGCTTTAAGGTAACGGTTAATGATGGCGGTGGCGGTATTTCCGATGAAACTACCATCAATATTAATTTAACTCCAGTAAATGTAGCCCCTTTCATTGCTTCAGCCGATTTTGCCATTTATGAAGGCACTACTGGGATTATCCCCTTAGGTCTATTTCTAGGAGATGATTTCGATACTCCAGCTAATTCCACTATTACCATCCTTAATGTTGTTAACAATGGACAGGGAACACTTCGTTTTAACGGTTTTGCTGTTTCTAATGGTTTAGTTATTAGTGGAGATGAACTAGGTTTATTGACTTTTGAGCATAACGGAACAGAACCTGATCCAGACTTTCCTCCTTTCTTCACTGTTGAAGTTACGGACGCTGGAGGAGGAACTGGTACACCTGCCACCACCACAAGCTCGATCGTTATCAAAATTAAAGAGGTTAACGATGACCCGATTTTGGTTAACAATCGAAATTCAACAAATCCTCTTGATGTTGAAGGTGGGGATGTTTATATTCTTCAAGATACAGACTTATTGGTTACAGATGATGATAATCTTCCTCCGCAATTAGTTTATACCCTCCAAACTCGCCCAAGTCAGGGAATTTTACAAGTTAATATCGCCCCCGATGGTGATCCCGAAGACTGGAGAACTTTAGGAATTGGTGGTTTCTTTACTCAAGAACAGATTAATCAAGGGAGAGTACGTTATGTTCATCAGCTAGATGGAACTACTGTTATCACTGACTCCTTTGATTTTAAAGTCAGAGACTCAAGGTTTACTCTTATCCCAGATGGACCTTTTAAAGTAGAAAGAGAGGGGGGCGTAAGAGATAATCCGAATGATGACGAACTAGCTGTTAAGACTTTTAATATTAATATCACTACACCTAATCCCGATCCTGAGCCTGTAATTACTGCTCCAAGTCCGGGTTTTGGTGGAGATAGTGGTACTCCCCTCGAAAACTCTCCTCAATTAGATGCGGATGTCACTTTTACTAATAACAATTTCTTAAATGTTGCTATTGGCGATCGAACCACAGAAGGAGGAAGCGGAGTTTTAACCTCGGCAATGTTAAACTTTGTTTTTGTTAACTCAGCCGCTTTCATCGTTCCTCCAGAACAAACCGTTTATACTATTCTCGACTTACCAAGCAATGGTAAACTAGAAAGATATGATGCCATAAAAGGAAAATGGGTAGAATTAAGTGAGGGTAGTACCTTTACCCAAGCAGACATCAACGTAGGTGATTTAAGCCTAGATTTAGAAAATGATACAATTCCAGAGGGTACTATTCGCTTTGTCCATGATGGTAGCGAAAAGTTTATCAGTAGCTTTAATTATACCGTTAGTGCGGGTGGGGAAGTTCGTATTAACACGAAAACTGATCCTAATTTTGATCCCTTTACCCTCGACATTATCCCTATCAATGATACCCCTACTGTTAGTAAACCTCAAAGAATAACCCTTCAAGAAGATGGTGTCACAACGATCGATCAAGCCAAAATCAGATTACAAGATAAAGACAACGATCCATCTAGTGATAAACCCAATAACCCCCTTCTATTACTTCCTAGCGAAGATTTTAAAAATAATTCAGACATAGAGTATTTTCGAGTTAATTCCTTACCTACCAATGGCACATTATTTATTGATAATAATGGAAGTGGAGATCCCAATGCTGTAGGAAACATAATCATCGATCTCAGTACGGATATTAGTAAAGATCACTTACTAGAAGGAAGGGTTAAATTTAAGTATGACAATAGTTTCGAGTTTATTGATACTTTAGAAATTACTCCCTTTGACGAGAATGATCTTACTCTGACACCCCTTGATATTGATTTTTCGCCTGAAAAATTTGCCTTTAGCAATACTCTTGAGTTTCAATTTACCGCATTACCTGATCATGGTACTTTATTTATTGACGCTAACAATAATGGTCAAGTAGATACTGGGGAAGAAGTACAGCTAAATGTATGGTATCCTTCATCCCTATTAACTGGCAATGAACTAAAATATCGTCATAATGGCACAGAGAATTTTAGTGATCAGTTTACAGTTCAAGTCAGGGATGACAAAGGGCAACTCAATAGTATTAGTGATCCAGTTGATGTTGATATTGATATTTTCCCCCTCAATGATACTCCTATCGTACCTTTAACATCATCTATCAATCCTGACAACGATATTATCATCCCCGATCCTTTACCCGGAGAAGTTGCTACAGCCACGAATAAAGGTTTAGGTTTTTTAACTCCTTTAAATGAAGGTGCAACTGCCACTATTACTAATAGTTTATTACAAGCAGTTGATCCAGACAATAACCGTATTCAAAGACAATATCGCATCACCGAAAGAGTCACTAACGGCACATTATTTCTTAATGGAAAGGCTTTAGGAGTTGGTAGTACCTTCACTCAAAAAGACATTGATGATGGACTGTTAAGCTACAGACATAATGGTTCAGAAAATTTTGCTGACTTCTTTAAATTTACTGTCAGTGATGGTGCGGCAACCACCGAAGAAGCAACGTTTAGCATTAAGGTTAATCCCCTCAACGATAAACCAACTTTAACTACTCCCACTATTCCTTTTAATTTAGGTTCTACATCACCTTTACCTATCACTGGTATTAGCGTTGCGGATATTGATTTAGTTGACGTTGCGGATGGAGAAACTGATAGAATTCGAGTCACGATCGATCCTAAACTAACCCAAGCCTTTAATTCTCAAAATATCGGTGATACTTTTAATGATGGACAACTTTCCTTAATCGATAAAACGGGAATTACATTTATTAATCCTGCTACGGGTTTAGCCTATGTAAATCAAAATGATCCAGCAATCGGTAATGGAGTACCTTTAATTATTGAGGGTACTTTAAGCGCTATTAATACTGCTTTGAGTGGTAATAATTTAACCTATCAAACTAATGTTGACTTAAACCAGACGATCGAGCTTAATGTAACCGTGGACGATCGACTTTATGATGGTAGCGGTAATGTCATTGGGGCAAATGGAGGTACATTAAATCAGGGTACGAATGGCGGTACATTGCCTTTAAATGATGCTAACAATACGGTAACGAGAGTAATTAATATCAATGTTTCTACCGACAACGATGACACTACTATCACCATACCCAATGATCTCGTAACGGTTACAGAAGATGAAATTAGTGGAGCTGTTTTCAGTGGCATACAAATAAGAGATGCTGACACTTTCCAAACTACCAACAATACTGTTAAATTGACGGTACAAAATGGTACTTTGTCTTTTGTTAATCCTCCTTCTGGTTTTACTATCACAGGACAAGGAACGAATGAAGTTAACATAACTGGTTCTTTTGTGCCTAGCGCCATTGATGCCCTATTCGATTCTCTCCGATATACGGGCGATCCTAACTTTAACGGTATTAATCCTACTAATGGTGTTGATACTTTAAACATTGAGGCGGTGGGCGTTGGTAGTGTAGGACAAGGAGCGGTTAAAACGGCGATCGCCTCGGTAGGTATTAATGTTACCCCTGTTAATGATGCCCCTGTAGCGACAGTTCCAAATACTCAGATTCTTAACGATACAAGTATCACCTTTAGCAGTGCCAATGGTAATGCTATTTCGATCGACGATCCTAATGATTTCAATGTTACGAACACCCCTAATGCGGTTAATAATTTTCGAGTTACCCTCACAGTCTTAAAAGGTGGAAATCCTGATGGTACTTTAACTATTAATGGGGCTTCGGGTTTAACAGATAGTGATGGTAATGCTCATATTGTTGTCTTACAAGGAACAAAAGAACAAATTAATCAAGCTCTCGATGGATTGGTTTATGCTCCCACTAACTCTAATTCTGATCTTGCCGCCACCCTAACTATTCTTGTGGAAGATTTAGGTAATGGTGGTATTCTTATCGGTGGAAGTGGAGATAATTTAACTGATGAGAAAAGTATTACTATCAATGTATCTCAGACCAACGATCGACCTTCCTTTGATCAATTAGATGCTACTTCCCCTAATACCTATATCGAAAATGGTAGTGCTATCCTCATCGATAATAATGCTATCTTAAAAGACCCAGAATTAGAACTATTCAATAATTGGCGTGGCTCAGTTTTAACCATTCAAAGGGGTACAGTTGACGGTAGTAATAATGGTACATTTACTCCCAATGCCGAAGATATTTTTGGAGGTTCTGTATTCAGTGGCAGTAATGTAGTGGTAGGGGGAGTTTTGATCGGTACTTTTACCAATACAAATGGTGTTTTAACGATCGAATTTAACAATAATGCTACCACTGCCAGAGTTAATAGTACTTTACAACAAATTACCTATGCTAACAGTAGTGACAAACCACCCACATCCGTTAGTTTAGTCTATACCATTAACGATGGTAACAGTATCAATGGCGATCCCATCTTTACAGGCTCTCAGGGTAGTGGCGGAGCGTTAAGTTTTAGCCAAGCAATTAACGTTACTATTACCCCGATGCCCGATGCCCCCGTCGTCACTACCTCCTCTGGTAATGCCACCTTTACCGAAGCGGCAGGACAAATTGGCAATAATACCCCTATCCTCGTTGATAATAACCTTACCATCACCGATGCAGATGATACCCAGATGGCAAGTGCCATTATTTCTATTAGTAGTGGTTTCAGAACAGGTGATGTTTTAAATATTAATGGTGCTACTATTGGTCAAGTTATAAGCGGTACAAATATTACCTTTGATAATTATAATTCTAGTACTGGAGTCTTAACTCTTTCGGGTGTAGATTCCATTGCGAATTATGAAACGGTTTTACGTTCTCTTACCTTTGTTAACACTGGTGATGATCCGACTAATGCTACCCGTACTATTACTTATAGCGTCACCGATGCTAACTCCGATGGTTTTGCTACTGCTGCATTTGGCACAGCCACCAGAAACATTACGGTAATTCCTGTTAACGATGCACCCACTTTAACCGCCACTGGTTTAAATCCAGGCTATGTAGAGGATACCGTTGCTTTTTCTACCCTATTTAATAATTCGGTAGCAAGTTCGATCGAATCTGGACAATTAATTAATCAATTAGTCTTTACCATTAGTAATGTTACTGACATAGGCAATGAACAGTTAGACGTTAATGGTACAACAGTTACCTTGACGGATGGTGCAACTTTCAACACAGGCGGTTTTAGTGGCTCGGTCAGTTTCAGTGGTAGCACCGCTACAATCACCCTTAATAATGCTACTGGTGCAACGGAAGCACAAATTAACAGTTTAGTTGATAGTTTAGGCTATAAAAACACCAGTCAAGACCCTACAAGTGGGAATCGAGTTGTCATCATTACTTCTATTACTGATAACGGCGGTACAAATGATAATGGAATTGATAGCAGTAACCCTAATTTAGTCTCAACCATTAATGTTATCCCCGTCAATGATGAACCCATCCTCAATGCAAATTCTTTAAATCCCACTTACAACGAGGATGCTCCAGCTGTCAATTTATTTAGTGACACGACAAGCAGTACGATCGAATCTGGACAAGAACTAGATCAATTGCAATTAACTGTTAGTAACGTTAGTGATGGTGCTGATGAAATTCTGAATATTGGTGGAAGTGCCGTTACTTTAACTAATGGTAATAGCGTCAATACCGCTAATGGCTATACAGTGACAGTGACGGTTGATGGTAGTGGATTAGCAAGTTTAACCATCACCAAAACAGGAGGGGGAGGCGTTACTCCTGCGGATATTAACACCTTAGTTAATGGCATCACTTATCAAAATAATAGCCAATCCCCCACAGAGGGAACACGAACTGTTACCATTACTACTTTAAGAGATACTGGTCCTGATAATACCTTTACAGTTGATGGCGTACCATATACTAACGATAACTTCAATGACAATGTTAATCGGGTTTCTACCATTACAGTCAACGCTGTTAATGACGCTCCTGTTTTAGATGCTACCCCTGACTTAAGTATTTCTACCATTGAAGATATAGGTGTACCAAGTGGACAAGTAGGCTTCTTAATCAATAATTTTGTAACAGGAATCAGCGATGTTGATGGGTTTGGCGTACCAAATGGTATCGCCCTTACCAACGCCAGTAATTTAGGTACAGTCTATTACTCCACTAATAATGGTACAAGTTGGACAGAATTTACGGGAACTTTATCTGAAAGTAATGCTTTATTATTAGCAAATGACGGCAATACTCGCATTTTCTTTAGCCCTAATACAGACATTAATGGTGTTTTAAATACTGGTATCACCTTCCGAGCTTGGGATCAAACTCAAGGAAGCAATGGCAATACCTTTAATATCAGCGCTACGGGAGGCACAACGGCTTTTTCTAATGAAACCGATACTATTAGCATTACCATTGATCCTGTTAATGATGCTCCCACTCGCACCAGTCCTACTACAACCCTAGCATCGATTTTAGAGGATGAAGCCAATACTAATATTAATGGTGCAACAGTTGATTCTTTATTTAACCCTACTTTTTCTGATGTAAGGGATGATCAAACCGCTAATAGTGGTTCATCTGCTAACAATTTTGCAGGTATCGCTATTACAACCAATAATGCTAATGCTTCCACTCAAGGTGTTTGGCAATATTCTACTGATAGCGGTTCAAGTTGGACTGCTTTACCTCCCGTATCTTCTAGCAGTGCCTTTGTTTTAGCACCCGATGCCTTATTACGTTTCGTGCCTGTGGAAGACTATTTTGGCAACCCCGGCAGTTTAATTACCCGTCTTATTGATAATTCTTCAGGTGCAGTAACTTCTGGCACAACGGTTAATGTTAGTGATGATACTAACCTTAGTGGTGGCATTACTCCTTACAGTAACTCCAATAATGCTGTCACTTTAACCACCAGTGTCACCTCTGTTAATGATGCCCCTAGCGGTGCAGACAATACCATCACCACTGATGAGGATCAATCTTATACTTTCACTGTAGCTGATTTTGGCTTTAGTGATCCTAAAGATTCGATCGAACCCAATAACTTAAATCGAGTAAAAATTACCACTTTACCCACTAATGGCACTTTAACCAATAACGGTAATACTATTAATGCTGGAGATTTTATCGATGTTGCCGATATTACCGCAGGAAGGCTAGTCTTTACCCCCATTGCTAACCAAAACGGTAATAATTACGCTAGTTTTACCTTCCAAGTGGAAGATGATGGAGGCACTGATAACAATGGGATTAATTTAGATCCAATTCCCAATACCATTACTCTTAATGTTAATCCTGTTAACGATGCACCCATTGCTACAGGTACAGTTAGCGTTGGTAGTGCTATGGAAGATACTGAACCCACTGGTACACTTATTACTAACTTGATTACAAATGCCAATTATTCTGATGCTTTAGATGACATAACTACAGCCATCGGCACAGATAATGCTACTCCCCTGAGTTCGATCGCCGTTATCGGTAGCACAAATTATGTGGCGGGACAAGGAAATTGGCAATACAGCGATGGTAGTGGAGGATGGATTAATATTCCAGTCAGTGGCTTATCTGATACAAATGCTCTAATTATTCCAGCAGGGCGAGAAATTCGCTTTGTACCTGCTCTTAATTTCTTTGGTACACCCGGTAGTTTAACCGTTCGTTTAGCTGATGGCACTAATGCCTTAACTGCTAGTAACGACAGTAGTGATCTCAAAAATCTTGGCACAGTGGGAGGTACAAGTGCATGGTCAAGTGACACAGTAACGATTACCAGTGATGGTATAACTAACGTCAACGATCGACCCACAGCCACTAATACCACTATCTCAGGCACATTAGAAGACAATACCACAACCCCCTTAATAGTTACGGGTGCTAACTTCGGTTATAGTGACGCAACGGATGATCAAACTGGAATCACTGGTGGCGGAAATGCTAGTAGTGACTTTGGAGGTATTGCGATCGTTGGTAATACTGCTACTCAAGGAAATTGGCAATATTCGATCGATAATGGGAATAATTGGGTTAATGTGAGTTCAGTTCCAGTTTCTAACAGTTCGGCTTTAATTCTCCCCGTCAATGCACAATTACGCTTTGTACCTAATCCTAACTTTAACGGTAATCCCGATCCTTTAAGTATCCGAGTTGCCGATACTACCCAAACTTTTAATAGTGGCGTCAATAATGCAGGTGTTGATATTAGTGGTAATTTAACCCAGACTAGCACATGGTCAGATATTATTACTCTTTCTGCACCCATTACCCCCGTTAATGATGCTCCTGTTTTAAATGCTAATCATGGTAATCTTTCTGTTACAGAAAACAACACAACAGGCACAGGAAATTCGATCGAACCTGTCAACCTACTGAGTAATGCTAACGTTACAGATATTGACTTAACAACTACCAATGGCTTATCTGCCACCATTTTTGGTGCGGGTACAATTACCGCACGAATCCCTAATGGAATAAGCGGAGATATTTTACAGATTAATCCCACTTTTACATTACCCTCTGGTATTAGTGTGAGCGGTGGTGATGGTAGTAACCCTCTTATTATCTCCCTCGCTGATAATACAACTCTGACAGAAGTTAACAATATTCTTGATAATATTCAGTACAGAAGTTCTAGTGATAATCCCACCAATTTTGGTGCTAGTGTCGTTCGGACTTATGAAATATTTGTCAGTGATGGTAATAACATTCAAGCGGGGGGGAATGCAGGAGGTGTAACGGCTCTTAATTCTGATACTCTTACAGGTACAATTGCTATCACAGCCGTTAATGATGCTCCTGTTTTAGATACGAACATTAATCCTGTTTTAAGTTCCACAGAAGATAATCCTCCTCCTGTGGGTGCAGTAGGTAGTTTAATCTCTGATTTTGTGGGCGGTATCAGCGATGTGGATAGTCTTAATCTTGGTATTGCCATTACCAATGTTAATAATCTCGGTACTCTTTGGTATTCTACTAATAATGGAACTAATTGGAGTTCGATCGATCCTAACTTAATCTCAGAAAGTAATGCTTTACTACTTGCTGATGATGCTAATACTCGTTTATACTTCCAACCCAATGCTGATTTAAACGGCACTCTTAACAGTGGTATTACCTTCCGTGCATGGGATCAAAGTGAAGGCACTAATGGGCAACCCTTTAATATTACTACAACGGGAACGGGAGGAATTAGTCCTTTTTCTAGTAATACAGATTCGATCGCTATCAATATTAGTCCAGTAAATGATGCACCCCGTCGCCTTGCCAATAGCACAAATCCCATCATCAGAATCAATGAAGACATAGAGGATTCTTCAAATTTGGGTGATACCGTTTTCAACCTGTTCAATCCTAACTTTGATGATAGTATTGATGATCAAACTGCCAACAATGGTTCATCTCCTAATGGTTTAGCAGGAATCGCTGTTATCGTTAATAATGCTACTGCTGATCAAGGTACTTGGCAATGGTTTGATGGAAGTAACTGGCAAAATATTAATACAGGCAACATATCCGCTAATGCCCTGTTTTTAGACAAAGATACTTTCGTTCGTTTTAATCCTAACCCTGATTATAACGGCAATCCCGGAGTTTTAAGAGTTCGTTTAGTGGATGATTCTGTTGATCCTAATTTACAATCTGGTGATGTCATTGATTCCCGTCCTGTCAATGCAGGTGGTACAACAGCTTTTAGTGATAATAATAACACCGTTAACTTGAGATCGATCGTCCGTCCTAGTAATGATGATCCCACTTTAACAATACCCCTAGTTACTCAAACTCTCGCTAGTGGTACAAGTTTGACCTTTAGTACTGCTAATGGTAATGCTATTTCCTTTGATGATGCTGTAGATTTACAGTATGGGGCAACGGATTTCTTTACAGTCACCTTATCAGTCACAAAAGGTGGTAATCCAGACGGTAGCTTAACCATTACTAACTCTTTCGGTGCAATAGTAACAGATAACGGTAATGATACTATTACCCTAACAGGAACACAAGATGCGATTAATCAAGCTCTTGCCAATGGTTTAGTTTATGCCCCAAGTGATCCTAACTCTGAACAAACGGCACAACTTACCGTGACTGTTAATGATGGTCAAAATGGTGGCACTTTCGGTAATCCTGATAGTGGTATTGTTACGGGAGTAATTAATATTAACGTTAGTACTACCAATGATCCTCCCGTTATTACTCGACCTGTCAACGTCACCGCCTTTGAAGATACTCCCTTTAGCTTTACAGGTGCTAATCAAATTTCCTTTGATGATCCAGACGATTTCGGTGGTATTTTGCACGTCCGATTAAGTGTTGACAATGGTACTTTGAACCTCGGTACGATCGAGGGACTAACTTTTAACGCAGGTACAAGTTCTAGCGGTTCGCTCATTGTCATCAGAGGAACTGAAACTGATCTTAATAATGCCCTAGCTAGTCTCACTTATCTAAGCAATGAAGATTATAATGCCATCGGTACTAACGCTGATACTTTAAGGATTCGAGTTAATGACTTAGGAAATACTGGTTCGATCGGCGGTGTTGTCGGTGCATCGAATATTATCAATCGTACTGTGAATATTAATGTTAACCCCGTGAACGATCGACCCGTCGTACCCCAGGATATTTTCTTATCCCAACCCCAATATTCGGGTTCTGGTACTCCTCCCTCCTATGCCCTAAGTAATCTATTTAATACGACTAATGGTAACTTTGACGATAGCAAGGATCAAGTTGTGGGAGGAAGTAGTGCTAATAGTTTATTAGCGGTAGCTATTACGGGAAATACAACATCAGCCCAAGGACAATGGCAATACCTAGCAGGACGCATTTGGACAAATATGCCCAACAATGTTAGTGAGACTAATTCCTTAGTGCTATTTCCCACTACCCGTATTCGTTTTGTTCCCGTGTCAGGAAGTACGAATGCACCTCCATTACAAGCTAGAGTTATTGATAATAATAATGGTATTAATGGTAACGGTGCTAGTACAGCCTTTGGTACTAATGGGTTGTCCAATGGTGCAAGAATTGATTTAACAAGCCGAAGCATGGGAGTAAATGACATCACAAGTGCCATCAGTCAACAAGTCAATATCCATACGCCGGGGAATCTGAACACCCCTCCTGTTATCAATGAATTAGATGGAAAATTCTTTCATACTGCCCCTAATTCCAGTAATTTGGTCATTAATAGCTTAGTTAATCCTTCTGGTTCACCCCAAGCAAATATTTATGATAAGGAGTTTTTAAAAACAAATGGAACATTAACCGTCAGTTTAGCTGACGACTCTAGTTTCTACTTTGGCGGGGATAACACTGGAGAAACTATTGATATTCGTTCGGGTTCTGGAATTATTGTTGATGATACAGACAATACTTTGACGATCGCAGGAACACAGATTGGAACTTTTAGCGGTGGCACTAATGGCACTCCCCTAGTCATCACTTTTAGTCAAGAATTAAGTCAAGCACAAGCGGATACCTTAATTCAAAACATCAGTTATAGTACTAATCAATATGAAGGTTTACGAAAACTATCCTTCATTGCCAACGATTCTTTATTAAACTCCAACCGTGCCGAAGTTTATATTCAAGTTTCCAATAACCCTTGGATTCCCAGTAATAAAATGATTGGTGATCTTTCTGGACAACCCCGTAGTGATACCATTATTGGTACTCCTCAAAATGATTTCATCAACGGCAGAGGAGCAAATGATGCTCTTTACGGGCGAGAAGGCAATGATATGATCATCAGTGAAAGTGGTACAAGTATCCTTGATGGTGATGTCGGTAATGATACTCTCATTGGCTCTTCTGATAATGACATGATGCGTGGAGGTGCTGATAATGACTTATTAATCGGCAACGGCGGTAATGATCAAATGAATGGAGGTAGTGGCAATGATACCCTTGTGGGGGGGGCAGGTGCTGATACTTTAACGGGAGGTTCAGGAAAAGACTATTTCGTTTATCCTTCAGCCAGAGATTCCCTTCTAAATCCCACTCAGCCTATGAACTCAAATACTTATGATTACATTATGGACTTTAATGCTAGTGAAGGGGATAAAATTGTGGTTCAAAATGACATAATTGATGTGATTAATTACGGTACGATTTCTAGCATGAGTGAAGTTATTACCAGATTAAGTGAATTAGAAATCAATCAAGTTGGTATCTTGACTTTAAGTGGTTCACCCACTCAACACTTCCTCGCTATCAATCAATCTGGTATTGGTTTTGATGCCAATAATGATACCTTTATCCGTATCAATACCGTTAACTTAACGAAAGATGACTTTATGACGTTAAATGAGTTTATTACATCAGCATAGGTATAAATGTAGGGGTTGAACAATGTTCAACTCTTCTCTGTGTTGGCGAGGGTAACTATCATCATTTTTTACCTCAGTTCGACATAAAGAAAATGATGAAAACTAGACAGGAGGACAAGTGGACAAGTGGACAAGTGGACGGGGAGAAAAATTCTCAATATTTGATGTACTTTTGAGAGAATTTTATTCATTCACCAGAAATATAATCTGCCTGTCTTCGGAGTCTTCCAAGTCAGCCCTCACCTATTTTTATATCGAACTCAGGTATTTTTGCTATGGTTCACTCAAGTTACTCCCATAATCTTCTCCTTGTACCACCATTAAATCGATTATGACTATCCCTTAATAACTCAGGAATGTTAAGATTTTCTGGGCATTTAGGCAAACACTCTCCACAATCGGTACATTTATCCCCTTTTTGTCCCCAAAACCAATGTCCTGCATTCTCTAGCATCTGATAACGATAACTGGCATAATCTTTCATAGCTAACCCTACCCCCAGATTTCGCAACCTTAAAATTTCAGGAATGTTGATATTTTCTGGACAGGGTAAACACTGATAACATTGGGAACATCGATCGAACTTTAAGGTATTTTTCAACGTATCTTCTATTTGATTAAATTTTTCTAACTCTAAAGGTGTTAACTCTCCATCTTCATCCGCTACGGATAAGGGTAAAATCAATTCATCGGGATTACTAGCACCTACACTTAAAGTTGTAATAGTTCGATCGAGCAGAAGAAAACGATAATTAAGCAATAAAGGGGATAAAGGTTGACAAATTTCTTGTAATTGAGCCGAAGGATTATATAAACGCCCTCCCTTATCAGCAGGAGAGATAATAAACACCCCTAAATCCTTTTTTTTCGCTAATTCTATAACAGGATAATTTCTTTGAAAAAAGTAATAATAATGAAGGTTTACAAAATCAAAAAATCCTGTAGAAATTGTGTTTAATATTAAATCTAAATCACCGTGAGTAGAAAAGCCAATATGTTTAATTTTTTCCTCTTTTTGGGCTTTTTGTAAAACCGTTAAACAACTATTTTCCTGTGTTAATAAATGCAAATGTTGCTCTGTATTTATCCCATGAATAGCTAAACAATCAATATAATCAATACCTAAATTATTTAATGATTCATGTAACCATTTTTCCATGATTTTACTATCACTAACAGGGGTTAATTTAGTGGTAATAAATATTTGTTCACGAGGAATATTTAATTTTTTTAACGCTAATCCTAAATATTGCTCACTTTTACCATAACCTCTAGCGGTTTCAAAATGATTAATACCTAAATCTAAAGCCTTTTTTACAGTATTTAAAAGTTGTAATTCATCATAACAACATCTCATTAAACCTAAAGAAAATACCGATAAATTTAATTCTGTTTTTCCAAAACGGCGATATTTCATTCAATCAAAATCTCATCAAAAACAAAGATTTAAAACAAAAGTTTCCTGTTATATCCGATTCATTTTTGTTGGGTTTCGTTTCCTCAACCCAACCTACAATTTTCACTATGAAAAAGGGTTATTTTTTCTTTTTGGGATCAACAACTTCTAATTCTGATAACCTAAAAGTAATCAATTTATCCCAATTTCCTCCCTCAAATAATACTGCGGCTTTACCATCCGTTACTCTTTGTACTAAACCTTCAAAACGGTAGTAAATATCTTCTGCGTTAGTCACTGTAACTACTGTACCGGGTAAAATTATCATAATATTTGATGTTAATTAATGTAATTAAGTTTTATGGGTTAATTTTAGCAAAAATGGACATTAAACAGGGGTTTTTTGTAATTCTGGTCGTTCTTCTGCTAAGATAGCACCTTCCACTGGACAAACTTGAAGACAAATTCCACAATCTATACAGGTATCAAAATCAATCCAATACCAATCTGTACCTTTGATATTTTTGCTTGGTCCTTCATGGATACACGCTACTGGACAAGCTGAAACACAATCGGCGATTCCTTCACAAACATCGGTTACAATAGTATGGGGCATTTTCTCCAAACTCCTCTTTGATATAATTGCTTAAATAATTATTATAATTATAGGTCAATTTCTTAACAATTCGCAATATAATCTCAAATTGTCTATAGTTAAAACCTTAATTTTTTCCCTTATATACTTTTTTAAATTATTTAATTTTTATTAGTTCGATCGATCTATATTTTTTAGAAAAATGTCCTATTCCCATTATCCACACAAAAAAAAGAATAATGAGCAATTAAGTTTATTTGAAACAAAGTTTATTTATGATGTCAAAAAACCTAATTTAACTCCAGATTTTGCCATGAGTAAAGACTTTTTAGAAACATGGAAAAATAATCTTTATCAATATCAACAAAACCAGAGAAAAAATTTATCTTTACAAACTAATTTTTTAGAAACAAATACCATGGCAGATGTGGATATATTCGATCCATTTTCCCTTGAAACTCATCCCGACAGATTCTATGATTTACCGAATTATAACCTCAGTGAAAGTTGTCTTTACTTTATTTTAGATACTCATACTAATTTACTTTTATATATAGGAGAAACGAAATTATCTCCCTCTCAAAGATGGATTAATCATGACTGTAAAAGTTATATTCAAAGTTATATTGAATTGCATCGCAAATATAAATTAAATGTGCTTATTCGTAGTGCTTTTTTCTGGGGAATGCCGACGGATAGAAAGTTACGTCAAACCATAGAAAAAAACTTAATTGTTAAGTGGCGATCGCCTTTTAATAAGGAGTCTTGGCAATATTGGGGGCAACCCTTTAAATAATGAGGAATGAAGAATGGAGAATTGAGAATGGAGAATTAAGAATTAAGAATGAGGAATTAAGAATGAAGAATAAAAAACTATACACTATACACTATACACTATACACTATACACTATACACTAAACACTATACACTATTTA
>NZ_JBLZFY010000056.1:0-29120 GCF_050753365.1 Geminocystis sp. CENA526 | reverse complement strand
ATAAATCAAAGTGTTTAGTCTAATTGTTGGTTTTAAAAGATGTTTCTTATCACGCTATTATTTCTCATAAATGATTTAGGATTGCTATAATTGATTTTCTAACCATAAACAATAGCTATATTCCTTATCAATTATCGTTTTCAGTTAAATCAAATTTCGAGAATGAAAACGCTCTGGAAAATGGAAATAAAAAACATAGATTAGACATCAAAATTGATAAAATAAAAGTTAAAACCCCATAAAATAAAAAATCTTGTTTGGGAAAGTCTCTTATAAACCGAATAATTATTAATTATGACTCAAAGTATTTCTAATCATCAAATTACGGAAATTTTAGCTCCTGATACAAGTAAAATAATTGCTCAAAATACTAATGAAGTTAGTAATTTTTTACAAGAAACATGGGCAATGAATAAGCGTTTATTTATTCAATTAAAACGTCGCCCTTCTACTCTTGTGGCGGGAGTTATTCAACCTTTTATGTGGTTAATTTTATTCGGTGCTTTATTTTTTAATGCTCCTAATAATTTATTCGGAGATAACATTAATTATGGGCAATTTTTAGCCCCCGGTATCATCATTTTTACTGCTTTTTCTGGTGCATTAAACGCTGGATTACCTATCATGTTCGATCGAGAATTTGGCTTTTTAAATAGACTATTAGTCGCACCCTTAGCCTCTCGATTTTCCATTGTAGCCGCTTCCACTATCTACATTATCACCCTTAGCTTAATTCAAACCGCCGTCATTATCGTTGCTAGTGCTTTTATTGGGGCAGGTTTACCGAGTCTTAGTGGATTGGGTTCGATCGCACTTATCGTGTTTCTCATTGTTTTAGGAGTGACGGGATTAAGTCTAGGCTTGGCTTTTGCCCTCCCCGGACACATAGAATTATTAGCAGTGATTTTTGTAATTAATTTACCCTTATTGTTTGCCAGTACCGCCTTAGCACCTCTTTCCTTTATGGCAGGATGGTTACAAGTTATTGCCAGTTTAAACCCTTTAACCTACGCCATTGAACCCATTAGATACATATATCAAAATTCTGACTGGACTTTTTTAAGTATAGTAATGAATACCCCTTGGGGAGAACTTAATTTTATCAAAGTTTTATCCTTATTATTTATCTTTGATGTAATTATTTTACTATCAATTAAACCCTTATTAAGTCGCCGTTTTGCTTAAATAATTACGCATTCATAAAATTTAGAATTTAGAATTTAGAATTTAGAATTTAAAAATTAAAAATTAACTTACAGGATGATAAAAATAAATATTTTTGCAGTAAAATAAGATTTAGACTTTGAAACAAATTAGCTAAGTATGAAAATTATTCACGGTACATGGATTCCTTCCTCAGAAGATAATTTTATTCAAAATGGTGCGTTTTGTTTATGGGTAGAAGTTGCAGAAAATAACCCTATAAATAGCAAAATAAATAATGTTTATCCTCGTCAATTAGATTATCAAAACTTAGTTAATTTTATTAGTCAAGAATTAGGTATTTCTTGGACAAAAGATACACAAATAGATACAAAATATTTTTTACTTCCTAGTCATAATAATCAACCCTTACCCTCTTTAACACTAAGTCGTTATTTAGAAGTTGAATACCCTGAAAATAGTCAGTTAGAATACTGGTCGATCGAATGTTTCCTATTATCTGATATTATACAAAATCTTAACAATCTTCACTTTTTATCCCTCTATCAATCTCAAGAGTGGGTATTAGGAATAGACTTACTTTTTTGGTATTATTTCACACAAAATTTGAGACAAATTATTCTCAAAGATCAATATATTCCCGCCTTAAAATATCGAGCAATAAACACTAAGAAAAAATCATCTAAATCTAGTTCTTCATCTGGAGAAATATACCCTAGTTGGTCGATCGTTTCCCATCATTATCAACAATTAATTAAGCAAAGTATTGAGATGATGCCCCTTGCTTGTGTGGCTGGTTTTGCTGAATTATCTGATTCAATTAATTTTTATGATAAGGAAACTTTATTACATCATTTTTCTGAATATTTACTGCAACAAATAATAAAAAATGCGTCTTTACCCCAAGTATTTACAAAAAAAATAGAGGATTGTCCTGTAATTTATAACAGTATTTTTTCCATAGCAAAACCTTTGAAAGATAAAGCTAGTTTAGAAACTTATCAACAATGGCAAACATGGTATCAAAAAATAATTGCAGGTAATAATAATAGCGATTTTAATTTATGTTTTCGACTGAAAGAAGCATCGGAAGAAAATCTTGATAAATGGTATTTAGAATTTTTAGTAGCATCGAAAAAAGACCTTTCTTTGAAACTAAATTTAGAAGATTACTGGCATTTTGATAAAAATAATAAACAATTAATTATAGAACAATTTGGGAAAGAATTTGAAAAAAACTTACTCTTAAATTTAGGTTATGCAGCGAGAATTTACCCTAAATTATGGGCGGGATTAGAAACAGATAAACCAGTAGGATTGTCTTTAACTTTAACCGAAGCCTTTGATTTTCTTAAAGAGGTGGCATGGATTTTACAAGATGCAGGTTATACGGTAATTGTACCAGCATGGTGGACTCCAAGCGGTCGTCAAAAAGCAAAAATTCGCTTACAAGCATCCGCAAAAAAATCGTCTTCTTCTAGTAGTAAAAACGAGAAAGGTTACTTTAGTTTAGACACTATTATTCAATATCAATATCAGTTAGCCATTGGCAATGAAGTTGTTACACCTCAAGAATGGCGACAATTATTAGAGGCAAAAATACCGTTAATTAAATTTAGGGGAGAATGGGTAGAATTAGACCAAAATCAGATGCAAAAAATGCTAGAATTTTGGCAAAATAATCAAGAAGAAAATAACGAAAAGAGTTTAATAGAATTAATGAAAACTGCCACAGAAGAAGTGGATATGTTTGAGGTTTCTCACGATGAAAGTTTAGCTCAAATGATGGCAAAATTAAGGGATTCTACTCAACTAGAATTAACCGATAATCCAGACAATTTTCAAGGTAATTTAAGGGAGTATCAAAAGAGAGGTGTTTCTTGGTTAAAATTTTTAGAACAATTAGGTTTAAATGGTTGTTTAGCAGATGATATGGGTTTAGGAAAAACAGTACAAGTTATTGCCCATTTAGTGCAGGAAAAAAATGAAAATAAACAGGTATTACCTACTTTATTAATTGCCCCGACTTCCGTAGTCGGAAATTGGTATAAGGAAGTGGAAAAATTTGCTCCTCATCTTCAAGTAATGATTCATCATGGGATCGATCGAATTTCCGAAGAAAAAACCTTTAAAACTGAGGCAAAAAATTACGATTTAATTATTACTTCTTTTACTTTAGCAAGGAAGGATTTAAAATTATTAAATGCAGTAAAATGGCAAAGAATTATTTTAGATGAAGCTCAAAATATTAAGAATCCAGGTACTGCTCAAACTAAGGCTATTTTAAAATTAAATGCAAATTATCGTTTAGCCTTAACGGGTACTCCTGTAGAAAATCGTCTCTTGGATTTATGGTCAATTTTTAACTTTCTTAATCCGGGTTATTTGGGTAAACAAACTCAGTTTCGTAAATCTTTTGAGATACCAATTCAGAAGAATAATGATAAAAAACAGTCTCTTGTGTTGAAAAAATTAGTTGAACCGTTTATTTTAAGAAGGTTAAAAACAGATAAAAATATCATTAAAGATTTGCCTGATAAAGTAGAGCATAAACAATATTGTAATTTAACTAAAGAACAGGCTTCTTTATATGAATTAGTGGTAAAAGAAGTATCCGGAGAATTAGAAGAAGCGGAGGGAATGCAACGGAAGGGTTTAATAATTTCTACTCTGATGCGTCTTAAACAAATTTGCAATCATCCTCGTCAATTTTTACAGGATAACAGTGAATTTAATCCTCAACGCTCTCATAAATTAGAAAGATTAGGGGAGATGGTGGAGGAAGTAATTGCGGAGGGAGAAAGTCTCTTAATTTTTACTCAATTTACGGAAATTGGGGAGGCTTTACAACATTATTTTAAACAAAAATTTTACTATAATACTTACTATTTGCATGGGGGAACTTCTCGCAAAAAAAGGGAGCAAATGATTGAGGAATTTCAAGGAGAAAATACTGAACCTTCGGTGTTTATTTTGTCTTTAAAAGCAGGAGGTGTAGGTATAACTTTAACTAAGGCAAATCATGTGTTTCATTTCGATCGATGGTGGAATCCCTCTGTAGAGAATCAGGCTACCGATCGAGCTTTTAGAATAGGGCAAAAAAAGAATGTATTTGTGCATAAATTCGTCACATTAGGCACACTGGAGGAAAGAATTGATACGATGATCGAGGATAAGAAAAAGATAGCAGATTCGATCGTTGGTTCAGATGAATCGTGGTTAACGGAATTAGATAATGATAGTTTTAAACAGTTAATAGCCCTTAATCGTCAGACTATTATTTAGGGGTTGCTGAAAAAGTATTTTGATGAGGGTAGGTATAAGGTATCAGGTGTCAGGTTAAAGAATGAAAAATCAAGGTTTTGAAGCGTTATCTCTTCAACAAATACACAGTGTATTGTGAATAATCAGATTTAAAATGCCCTGTTTTTGAGTAAAAATTGCCAAAAATTCGCACTTTTTTGTGAATATAGTGTGCCTAAACCATTGATTTTAATAACCTTTTGATTTATTCAGTAAACCCTAAATACCTAATTAATTGCTAACGCCTTTCTCATATAATTACCCCATAATATCGCCGCTTGTCCACTACTACTATTGGTAGGTGAATTATTATCATTACCTAACCAAATGCCCGTAACTAAATTATCTTGAGTGACGTAGCCGATAAACCACAAGTCCACCCCTTTATTAGTTGTACCTGTTTTTCCTGCTTCATCCCTTCCTACCGATGCACTTCTTCCTGTGCCTGAAGTAATTACCTGTCTTAACATTTCATTCATCGTTTTAGCAATGGGGGGATTAATTACCTGTTTTTGCTCGTCTTTATTCTCGTTGAAACGGTAAATTTCTCGGCAGGTGTTATGTTTTTCAAAGTCTTCACAATCCCTTCCATCTCTAATTACTCTTATAGCGTGGGGATGTGACCAAATACCTTGATTGGCAAAGGGGGTATAAGCGCCCGTAATTTCTAACACTGTTACTTCACTCTGCCCTAATATTAACCCGGGTACGGGTTCTAATTTCGATCGAATCCCTAATTTATGGGCAGTATCTACCACTTTTTTTAAGCCGACATCTTGGGCAATTCTTAAGGCAACGGCATTTTCTGACTGTGCCATCCCTACAAACATATTAGTACCTCCTCCTGTTCTTTCACAACCCCGATAGGTAAATCCTTGCCAACGCAGAGGCGCACAGGAATAAATCTTATTCGCAGAAATTCCTGCTTCTAAGGCTGCTACATAGGGAAAAACCTTAAAAGTTGAGCCGGGTTGTCTTTTGGCTTGGGTAGCACGGTTAAATTGGCTTTCTCGATAGTCTTTTCCCCCTACTAAGGCGACTATTTCTCCGTTTTTAGCTCGAATAGTGGCGATGGCACCTTGAGAAAAGTTATTTTGTTTGCCATTGGTAGCAAGATGATTTTTAAGGCTTTCTTCCGCTATGGCTTGAATTTTTGGGTTTAAAGCGGTTTCAATGATAAAATCACCCTCTTTCGTCAAATTACTCCCTAAGAGACGATTCATTTCTTGAAAAACATGACTATAGTAATAGGGTGCTAAAATATTTGATAAAGTTTCCTGTGCTTTTGGGCTAAGATAAATTCTCGATCGTCTAGCTTTAGATGCTTCTTCTCTGGTTATCATGCCTAAATTGAGCATTCTTTCAATAACTCGATTACGGAATTGAATGGCGGTATCGTAATCTTGTACTGGGTTGTAGGCATTGGGGGCGGGTAAAATTGCCACAAGGGTAGCAGATTCCACTAAGTCTAAGTCTCTGGCGGATTTGCCGAAATAAAATTGGGCGGCATCTTCAAAACCGTATAAATGCACCCCAAGATAAACACGGTTAAGATAGGTTTTCATAATTTCGTCTTTGCTGTAAACTGCTTCTAGTTTGGTGGCTACTATCATTTCTCGCAGTTTGCGCTGTAAATTGTTTTCTCTGCCGACATCAGGATAGATACTTCGGGCTAATTGTTGGGTTATAGTACTAGCACCCTGTTGAGTTTCTCCCTGTTTATTAATTAATATTGCCCTGAGTATGCCTATCGGATCAACCCCAAAATGCCAATAATAGCGACTGTCTTCGGAAGCCATTAAGGCTTTAGCTAAGTAGGGGGAAAATTCTTGTAAACTATCTAACTCTCGATGAGGAGAATCGATACGGGGAGAAAGTAAGGTTTTACCATCATCACCATACACTACTGTGGAACCGCCCACATGATCAGGGATAGGATAAACGTCATATTGACTCCATTGCCAAGCTAACCACCCCATAAGTAACAATACCCCTACTCCACTGGTGATTAAACCATAACGGGCAAGGGTTAACCATTTAGGAAGGGATTTATCAAAACGAATTTCGATCGAATCCACTAATTCAGGCGGTCCTAATGTGATACGATCGTTATGTTCGAGGGTAAGAGATTGATAGCGTTGATTGCCTAAATAAACGCCATTTGTAGAATTTAAGTCACGAATAATAAATTTTTCGGGGTTATTAGTATCCCTTTCGATTACGCAGTGAGTTTGACTAATAATGGCACTACGAATGACAATATCACAACTTTTAGTGCTTCTACCTATGATATATCGATCGCCCAACAAAGGATAAAAAGAGCGGTGTTTTTCTTGCCCATTTTTGACATAAATTCCAGCTACCCTTGCATTCGGCTTTAAACGAGGAATGGCAAATTGATTTTGCACATTATGCCAAATGGTAGTTACTACTTTACTTATATAAGATTCTGTACCGCTCGATCGATTATCCATATAGAAATGAGGAATAAGAAACGAATTAATTTTATCTCGAATAGAGTTGAAACGGTGAACTACCCACACTGACCTGACGGTACAGTGTTGGCTTCTAGTATCCCCTTAAGGACTGCTAGAACTTCCTTCGTGGTACTCTCGGTTGAAGATTTAGTAATTTTCCCACTACGGCGATTTATCGTCGGGAACAGTTCCAGCCCGACTCTTTTTAAGTTGATTGCACTATTAATGTCACGATCAACAACGATTTGTTCAATCGCATCGTAATATTTACGAATAGAGCAATCAGTAAATACTATTTCATCTCGATAACTGAGAAGTTGAGATGTGTAGGCAGGGTTAACTTTCTTGACCACAGCACCAGCTTTTTCGGCTATGTAACTGAAGATGTCAAAAAACTGCCCAAAAGAAGCATCAGCCCAAGATTTATTGAGTCCTGATTTAGCACTTTGACCATTAGGGAGATAATTGCCCTGATGGTCTTTTTTTGTCTTATTCCTTTTTGACAACCCTTTTAAATTGAGGTTTTCTACAAAGAAGACTTTTTTGTCACTACTCACTAGAGTATGGGCGGTTTTGTAAGCATGATCCTTTCTAGCTCTCGCTATCTGTTGATGCTTTCTACATTCCCGTTTCGCCAACTTTCTTCGTGCCTTACTGCCTTTTTTCTTAGCATTTTTTCTCTTAGAGATTTTTGCTAGTTGTTTTTGATTCTTACGGAAAGACTTAACGGAAGGCAATTTTTCTCCCTCAGAGGTAGCTAGATAATCGTCTTCATATAATACCGCATCCAATCCCATAGAATTATCCCAATTAGGAGTAATCTCATCGGGAGTAAAATGAGGTACAGACGGATCATCTAGGCAAAGAGTACAATACCATCCATCAGCTTTTTTTGTTATCAAAATATTTTTGAGAGAGAATCCTTGAGGTAAAGGACGATGTAGTCTTACCTTAAGCCATCCATCTAGTTTTGACACTTGAAGATAAAGCCAATTCTTTTCTATCCTTTTGATTTTGATAGCTTGAGCCTCTACTCTCAGGGTACGATAACGATTTTTGAACCGTGGTTTTCCACTTCGATTACCATTAACGTCACCTTTGATGTAGCGATCAAAAGCTAAGTCTGCCCTCTTAGAGACATCCTGTAAAGTTTGAGATGGTACAACAGAAAATTCTAGGATTTCTCCTGAATGCCTTACTATCGTCAAATCCTTTTTTTTCTCAGGTAATAGTTTCTTTTGGGAATAGAAATTTGGTTTATCTCTTAATTTCAATGGTGGAAGGCTACAGGAAATATAGCAAAAGTCACCACTAGGGGCAATATAGTTACTGCGATTTTCTTCCCACCAAGAAAAACGATCCCCAATTTGTACGTTGTACCAATATTGACAAATTCTAAGCCAGTCATTTAACTGACTTTTTTGAGGTGTCTCAGGGTAACAACGGTATTGATAATTGAGGATCATTTTTGTGTTTACTTAGAACGAGTGACTATATAATGATAATCACTCATCTTAGCACAAGGGAAAAATAAATGTCAATGAAAAATGATTTTTATAATCGAGGTAGATCGGTAAGCGACTTAAAAGCCCACCTAGTCTTAACTACAAAATATAGAAGAAAAGTCTTTACCGCAGAAATGTTAGACCGTCTCCACGAAATCACCGAAAATTTATTAGAGCAATGGGAATGTCGATTAGTTGAGATTAACGGAGAGGAGGATCATGTTCATATCCTTTTTCAATACCACCCTGTCATGGAATTAAGCAAGTTTGTCAATAATTTCAAGAGTGTCTCTAGTCGCAAATTAAGACAAGAATTTCCTGAGCAAATCAAGAAGTTTTATGGTCAAGAAGTGTTTTGGAATAGTTCTTATTTCATTGCTTCTTGTGGCGGTGTCACTATCTCTACTCTCAGGAAATATATAGAAAATCAAACCCGTCCAGAACCAGAGTCCTAGACGGCGATTCATCCCACGCTGAAACGTGGTATGATTTTGATTTTATAGTGTTTACAGCGTGGGGCTTCTCGCCGAAGAAGCTAAAGAAAATAAAGATCAAGTTATATTTTAAGTTCGATCGAACTCAGATAGGAAAGGATGCGATCGCTCCTGTTAATGGTGGTTTTCGTATAGTCTCCATTGATAATAATGCGGATGGATTAAATGCTCTTAAAATTCGTTATCTAAGTTTTTCGTAATGACTTGAGCCATTGTACAAAAATTAATAATTCTTTACAAAACTTAATGATCGAGTCAATACACTAACGAATAAAATTATTGATCTAAGCAAAAACACTGATTCAAAGTATCACCCTAATATCCTCTCGATCGAACCCCCTTAAAACCCATGAATACGAGCCTTTACGATCATTTATTTCAAGATTTGACTGATTTTGCTAATTCTGATAAATTTTGGACAGATTTTGAATTGATTTTTGGGACAAATTTTAATGTAACTATTGCAGAAAGTATCAGGCATCAATGGATTAACGGTGACTTTGGTGACTTACCCCCCATCAGGGTATTAGAAACAGGTATGGGTTCGATCTTTGGTGCTTATGCCCATTCTACCAACACCATTTATTTATCTCAAGACTTTCTTAACAGGGCAACTACTCAACAAATTAAAGCTGTCTTGCTCGAAGAAATAGGTCATTATGTGGATAGTCTTATTAACACCGAAGATAGTGAAGGAGATGAAGGAGAAATATTTTCCGCTTTAGTGTCAGGGGTTGAGTTAAACGAGCTACAATTACAAAGCCTCAAAACCCAAAATGATCACTTTTCGATCGTTGTGGATGGGCAAACTTTACAAGTCGAAGCCGCAATCATAACCGTGACAAATACCAACGATAGTGGTCCGGGCAGTCTTCGTCAAGCTATTCTCGACGCCAATGCGCTCGGTGGAGAGGATACCATTATTTTCGGAGGACCAATTTTTACTGATACAACTCCCGATACCATCATCCTGACATCTGGGCCATTAACTATTAATGAGAGTGTAAACATCAAAGGTACAGGAGCGAATTTATTAACCATCAGTGGCAATAATAATTCCCGTGTTTTTCAGCTTGGAGGTATCAGCGCTAATACTTATAATCTTTCTGGTTTAACCATCACCGGTGGTATAGCCGATCTTGGTGGCGGAATTTTCATGAGTGACGTTGATGACTCCCTCAATATCGATCAAGTCCATGTGACTGGGAATACTGCCACATCAAATGGTGGCGGGTTGTATATTCAGGGTGGAACCCTAAATTTTACCAACAGCACGATAAGTAATAACAACTCTGTCTTTGATGGTGGTGGCACTCTTGTTGATACTAACGCTACTCTTTCCAATGTTACAGTTAGTAGCAATACAGCTTCTGAGGTAGGGGGGATTCGTCATGTGGTTACAAATGGCAGCCGTTCTTTACTTTTAATTAATACGACCATTGCAAATCATACTCAAACAGGAAATGCAGGTATTGGTCTAGCCAACACATCCCAAAACTCAGGTATTAGTGCAATCACTAAATATAGCAATAGTATTTTTGACAACAATACCACTAACATAGTGAATGCAAATCTTGATACTGGTACAGGAGCTTCTATTCAATCTCTAGGTTACAACATCAGCAGTGATGGCACTGGCAACTTAACTGCCACTGGAGATTTACCAAATACCAATCCCTTACTAGGTGTTTTACAAAATAATGGGGGTTCAACTCCCACCCATGCCCTTCTACCCGGTAGCCCAGCTATTGGGGCTGGTAATACAACCCTCATAACAGATCAAAGAGGTATTACTCGCCCTCAAGGTACGAATGATGATATTGGAGCTTTTGAGTATGTCCTCCCCACCGTTAATATTAGTGCTACCGATGCCATTGCCACAGAATCTGGGAATACAGGAACTTTTCAATTAACCCGTACTATTCCCACTGGTGGTAGTACTGATTCTTTACCTGTTCAATTAACTCTTTCGGGAACGGCTAGTGCTAGTGACTATAATTTCTCCGCTTCAGGAGGCACGGTTAATGTGAGTGGTAATACTGTTACTGTAACTTTTAACTCAGGTTCAAACACTGTGGATTTGACGGTTACTCCTGTCGATGATATTCAAGCCGAACCGGATGAGACGGTAATTTTAACTCTCGATAGTAGCGTTAATTATGATCTCGGAACGAATAGTAGTGCTACAGTTACGATTCTTCAAAATGATTTTGTGGTGACAAATACCAACGACAGTGGTGAAGGCAGTCTGCGTCAAGCTATTCTCAACGCCAATGCGATCGCAGGTGCAAATACTATCACTTTTGATATTGCTGGTAGTGGTGTACGCACGATTACTCTTAATTCTGCTCTTCCTGAAATTACTGAGCAAGTTACTATTGATGGCACAACTCAACCCGATTTTACGAATAGTCCGATTATCGAAATAAATGGCAATAATTCCGTTGATAATGGTTTAAGTCTGGGGGGCAGTTCTAGTAATAGTGTTATAAAAGGCTTAATAATTAATCGTTTTACCTATGCAGGAATTTTAATTAACAGTACAGGAAATAAAATACAAAAAAATTATATTGGCACTACTGCAACGGGAACTTCTGGGGCGGGTAATTCATTTGGTGTTTTTGTTAATTTAGGTAATAACAATATCATTGGTAGTGACGAAGATGGCACAAATGATGCCAGTGAGGGGAATTTAATTTCTGGTAATGGGAATGTAGGCGTTCTTTTGTTCGGAAGCAACAATGTAGTTCGAGGTAACTATATTGGGACTAATGTAGATGGTACATCAGCTATAGGGAATGGAATTCATGGTGTTTATATTGGTTCTTCTAACCATACCATTGGTGGAGCAACCGCCACAGCTCGTAATATCATCTCTGGTAATAACTTTAGTGGAATTGCTATATTTGCAAATGTTGCATCTGGTGCTAGTAACAATATTGTACAAGGTAACTATATCGGTACGGATGTAACAGGCACTCAGCCTTTAGGGAATGGTAGTGGTAGCGGAATTCGTATCACTGGTGCAAATAATACTATTGGTGGGACGGTTGCTGGTGAAGGTAATATAATTGCCTATAATTCGGGGAATGGTGTGTTTGTGGTGGACGGATTTAATGCTAATCCAAGTCTCAATAATGCGGGAAATAACATCTCTGGTAATAGCATTTTTAACAATACGGGTTTAGGGATTGATATTGCGATTAATCAAGATGTTAATGATATTAATAATCAGATAGGTGTAACAGCGAATGATTTATTAGATTTAGATACTGGTGTTAATAATCTGCAAAACTACCCATTATTGACTTTCAATAGTATAGGTCAAATAATCGGCTCTCTTAACAGCACAAAAAATACAACGTTTCGTGTAGAGTTTTTTGGTAACACTACTCCTGATCCTACTGGTTACGGAGAAGGACAAACTTTTCTCGGCTTTAAAAATGTCACTACCGATGATGATGGTAATGCAACTTTTACCTTTAATCAGGGTTCTGCCATTAATGTTACGGCAACGGCAACTGATCCGGGTGGCAATACCTCCGAGTTTTCTCGAATTACTGCAATGGTTGGAGTGGACGGCTCAAGTAATCTTGTTATCACCGATGTTCCGGGTAGCAATAACGATCGATTTACCTTATCGTCTAATGGCACGTCTTTAATTCTGACGGATACTAATAACAGAGCAATTACAACGGTTATTCCTACTGCCACAGGGGATGGAACTAAGAGTCTAAATATTCCTTTGACTGCTTTTAAAGGAGAAATCTTCGTTAATACTCTTGGCGGCAATGACATTCTAACCATTGATTTTTCTAATGGAAACCCCCTTCCCACCGCAGGACTTACTTTTAATGGCGGAAGTCAAACTAGCACCATTGGTGATCAACTAGCTTTGACGGGAGGAACTTTCACCACAGCCACTTATACCTATTTCAACGAAAATGACGGTAAAATCGACTTAGATGGTAGTGTTATCAACTATACTGGTTTAGAACCCATTACATCCACTATCACCAGTGATAATGTCGTTTTAAATTATAGCACCTCTGCCGAAACCATCACTATAACCGCAGTAAATGCCACTCAAACTAATGTGGATTCCACTTTAGGGGAGACTACTACTTTTAATAACCCTTCCCAATCCTTAACCATTAATGGCGGTGTTACTGGTACAAATATTTTCAATCTTAACAGTATCAGTAGTGGATTTGAAGCAGATTTAAACATTAAGGGTAGCGGTTACACCAATGGAGATGTACTAAATATCAATGGTGATGTTACTGCTAATGATTTTTCGATCGATCTCGTTCAAAATATTAACATTGCATCAGGTGCTGTTAAGACGATCGATCTTCTTAGTGATAATGGGGATGTAACTTGGACTGTAGGACAAACCATCGGTTTAGCCTTTGGTTCGAATTTAACTAGCACTAAAGGAAATATTAATCTCATCGCCAAAGGGGAAATAACAGGGATTGATTATCGAGGTATTGTTGTTGATAATAGTCAAATTAAATCAAGTGAAGGCTCAATTAAACTAAATGGTACAGCGAATGGTATTAATAACGAAAGGTATGGTGTTCATGTAACCAATAGTGGGCAGGTTGTCTCCACCGATAGTGCTACCATTACTATAATAGGTCAAGGTTCATTAAATGGTCTAGGGAATGGTAATGATGGTGTTCGTGTGGATAGTAATGGTATCGTTTCTTCCGTCAGTGGTTCCATCGACATTCACGGTACGAGCGGAAACGGAAATAATTTTAATCGTGGTGTGTGGTTAGAACAAAAAGGACAGATTACCACAGAAACAGGCACAATTACCATCAATGGTACTGCCCAGAGTGAAGGGGGGGCAAATTTTGGTATTGCCATTATGTCTGGTAGCAAAATTAGTGCTACAAAAATAGGAAAAATTATTCTTCAAGGGCAAGGCTCATTAAACGCCACTGATGCCAGTAATGATGGAGTTCTCATCGAAGGTATTAACGGTGGAGTTAATAGTCAAGTAACGGCAAAAGACGGTTCGATCGAGATTACTGGTACTGGAGGCGGGAATGGTAATAATAAGGATCTAAATCATGGCGTTCGCATCAGTGATAGAGCATTAGTACAATCCACTGGGGAAGCTACCATTAAGATAACGGGTTTTGGAGGGGCGCAAGGTCAATCTAGTAACTATGGACTACGAATTATTAATCAAGACACAGTTATTACATCTGTTAAGGGTGACATTACCATAGAAGGCACTGGGAGAGGTAGTGGTGGTGATAATCGAGGGGTGTCGATCGAAAGTGGTGGGGCAATTTCTTCCACTGGATTGGATGCCAATGCCGCAAAGATCACCATTGCGGGTAAAGGTTCGGTGGATGGCACTGCCGGTGGTAATGATGGGGTGCGCATTGACGGAACTAATAGCAAAATTTCTTCCATAGCAGGTTCGATCGAGATTACTGGTACTGGGGGTAATGGCACAACTGATAATAATGGTGTTCACCTAGTCAGTACGGGGCAAATCTCCTCCACAGGAACAGGAACTAACGCAGCCACAATTACGATTACTGGGCAAGGTTCTACCACAGCCACAGGCAATAATAACGATGGTATTCGTCTTAATAATGGTATTATTCAGTCCGTTGACGGCAACATTACCCTTACGGGTACTGGCGGTGGCACGGGAACTTCGGGATATGGCTTGAGAATTATTAATAGCAGTGCGAAAGTAGAATCAACGGGAAAAGCAACTATTGATGTTACAGGTTTTGGTAGCACCACAGGAACAGGTAGTGGTTATGGTATAGAAGTATGGGGAAGTAGTAAGATTACTTCCGTTACTGGGAACATTTTCGTCACTGGCACAGGAGGAGGCACGGGGGGGAATAATTTTGGCGTGGTAGTACAAAATCTGGGTTCAATTACTTCCACGGGAATAGGAGTCAATGCCGCCAATATCAACATCACGGGGCAAGGTTCTACCACAGCCACAGGTAATGATAACGATGGTATTCGCCTTAATAATGGCACTATTCAGTCGGTTGACGGCAACATAATCCTTACTGGTACAGGTGGTGGTAATGGTAATAATAATATCGGCGTTATCATTAACGACAGTGGGCAAATTAATTCAACAGGGAAGGCAACCATTAACATTATCGGTCAAGGTTCTGTTAATGGCAAGGGAACGACACGAGGAATTACTTTGGCAAACAAAGGCTCTGTCACTTCTAATACGGGTGATATTACTCTGAAGGGTACTGGGAAAGGTGTTGATAACTTTAATATAGGGATTAGCTTATTAAATTCGTCACAAATTAATTCCACTGAGACGGCAAAGATTAATTTGATTGGAATAGGTTCAACAACTGGAACAAGTAATAATTGGGGAGTAGAATTTAATGATAATAGTGCCATTACATCGGCTGATGGTAACATTTCGATCGAAGGCACAGGTGATGGTAATGGGAATAACAACTTAGGAGTTCGGATCAGTGGAGGAGGACAGGTAAAATCCACAGAAAGTGCCACAATTACAGTGACAGGATTCGGCAGTGAAAATGGTGTTGGTACTAATCACGGAATACAAATGACTGGTGCAAGTAGCACCATTACTTCTAAGGATGGAAATATAACTATTAATGGAACGGGAAGGGGTACAGGCAATGATAATCGAGGGGTTTCGATCGAATCAGGTGGAGTTATTTCTTCTACTGGAAAGGCAACTATTACCGTTATTGGGCAAGGCTCTGTTAATCCTCTTTCTACGGGAGGAAATCGTGGAGTTCGTGTGGATAACGGGGCTCAAATAACTTCAGAGAAGGGAGCAATCTTCATTAGTGGAAAAGCAGGTGCGACGGGAGAATCTGAGGAAGCTAAGTTTAATTATGGTGTTCAAGTTGTTTTTTCAGGGGAAATTTCTTCTACAGGAATAGGAAGTGATGCCGCTACAATTACCATCGAGGGGAATGGTGGTTCGATTTCCAGCAAAGCTAATCAAAATGCCGGAGTCGATATTGAACAAGGTGGCAAGATTACTTCCAAGGATGGCGCTATTAAGGTGTCAGGTTCTGGCGGTTCTGGGGTAAATTCAAACTTTGGTGTTTTACTATTAAAGAATGGTGGAATTTTTTCTACAGGAACGGGACAATATGCTTCTACCATTACTATAATCGGACAAGGATCAACCAGTGCCACTGGTTCTTTTAATACTGGTGTTAATATCAACAATAGCAAGGTAACATCTGTTGATGGCGATATAAGTATTACGGGAACTGGGGGGAGTGGTACAGAAGGAAATAATGGTGGTATTAGTGTTGTTAGTTCAAGTCAAATATCCGCCAGTGGCGATGCCCATATTACGCTGAAGGGCGAAGGAGGAGAAGGCACAAATAGTCATGGTATTCTTCTTGACAACTCAAAAATAGAAAGTAATAGCGGTAATATTATCTTACAAGGTACAGCTAATAATTCTAGTGTCGGAATTAACATTATATCAGGTGCTTCTATTGTTAGTAGTAGTGGTAATATTACTCTCAAAGCAGATACCCTTAATCTTGAGGGTGATGCAAATAGTATCTCTAGCACGAGTGAATTATTAATCATTCAAGAAACAAACAACACTTCGATCGGACTTGGTTCTGGAAGTGGTACACTAAATCTAACAGCATCAGAAATACTAAGTTTTGGAGATGGATTTAGTAAGATTTCGATCGGTAACAATAAGAGTGGTGTTATAGATATTCAAAACGCCACCTTTACTGATAACTTAACTCTCATTAGTGGTAGTAATATCATTGCCAATGGCTTAACCGTCACAAGTGCGGATGCAACTATTCTCAGTGAGGGTGTTATCTCCGAAGGCACAACAGGAAACGATATTGATATTACAGCTAATAATGTTATTTTAAGCGGTACAGTTAAACCAGGGGGGGTAGAGAATACTTTTGGTATCCTCAACATTAATGGAAATGTTAGTTTTAATACCAGTGACGCTATTGCCGATATTCTCAGTTTTGAAATCGATGATGATATTACAAATTTCGATCGAGTTGCCATCATTGGTACAGTAAATATTACAGGCGTTACCTTAAACTTTAACAATAGTGATATTACCAGTGGGAATATTACTACCAGTGAACTTATTATCATCGACAATGACGATACAGATGCCATTATCGGTTCATTTAGTAATTATGGCGATGGTAGCTTAGTCACCATTAATGATTTAACCTACATCTTAAATTATCAAGGAGGAGACGGTAATGATGTGAGTTTAAACTTAGTCGAATCAGAAATTACCATAGACGGAAATAATAACTTAGTTATCACCGATACATTATTCACTGATACAGATGATCGATGGACAATCTCCTTTGACGGCACAGATATTATTGTCACCGATACCAACGGAAATTTTCTCACCACCAATATTGCAGGGGCAACAGGAAATAATACCAGTGAAATCAAAATACCTTTAACGAGTTTTACAGGAAATTTGCCCAGTGGCATTATTACCAATACCGTGGAGGGCAATAATATTGTCACCCTAGACAGTTTTACAACTTCTTTTAATGGAGATTTGAACATCAAAGGGGATGGTTACGGTAACGATAACACGATCATCATCGATACTAACCCTAATTCTAATGACTTTTCGATCGATCTGGTCAAAAACATTAACCTTACCTCTGCTATTACCACTAAAGGTGATATTAATTGGACAGTAGGAGAAACCATTGATTTTACTTCTAATGCCAGTGTAACTACCACATCTGGAGATGTTAGTTTAACAGGTAAACAGATTAATCTTTCAAACAATACATCTATCTCTAGTACCAGTGGTAATATTACCTTGAAAGCAGATACCATGAGCCTTGATGGTGGTGTTGATACCATCTCCAGTAGTGGTGAATTATTAATCATTCAAGAAACAGACGGCACTTCGATCGGACTTGGCTCTGGAAGTGGTACGCTCAATCTAACATCATCGGAAATCGCTAGTTTTGCAGATGGATTTAGTAAAATTTCCATCGGTAACGATAAAACAGGTGATGTTAAAATTAACAATGCTACCTTTACCGATAACCTTACCATTACGGGAAGTTCGATCGAACTCATCGGACTAAATGCCAATAGTAATAATGTTACTTTAACTACCACGACTGGCAACATTAGCGGAAATAGTAACGTTAGTATTAACGACTTAAACTTAAACGCCAAGGGTAAGATTGACAATCTTGAGGTTGATGCTACCACTCTGACAGCTATTGCACAAACAGGAGATTTAAGATTAAAAGATACCAGTGGAGGATTAACCGTCAATAATGCCACCGCCGATAACGAAGGCTCAATGAGTCTGGAAGCCGTCAACGGTGATTTAAACATCAATACAGTTTCAGCTAAGTATGATATTTCTTTGGTGGCAAAAAATGGCAAAATCACAGATACTAACGGTATAGGAGTTAATAATCTTACTTCACTAACTTCTCAAGCGGAAGCCTTGAGTGGTATTGACTTAGATGTGTCCAGTGCCATTCGTGGAAATGGCTATAAAACTATAGATACTGGTGATATTATTCTACGTCGATCGAGCGGAAATCTTGATGTCGGGGGTGGAGGAATTGAAACCAAGAATGGAAATGTGTCCATTACTATTACCAGTGGAAACTTGATAGTAGGTTCTCCTATCATTGCAGGAGGTATAGATAATACTATCACGGTGGACATCGCTTCAGGGAACATACAAGATGGAAATGCAGACGATAATAATTTTACTGCTACAAATATCAATCTCAAAACCAGTTCCACTATTGGAAGTAGTAGTGACTCTTTAGAGACAAAAACCACCAATCTTATTGCGAAGACGACTAATAGCGGTATCTTTTTGAAAAATACGGGTGATTTACAATCCGTTAACATCGATGCTGGAACAGGAAATGTAAGTTTGATTGCTACAGGAACTATTGCAGACATAAACAATATTACTCACATTACTGCTACCTCCGCCAAACTAGATAGTACAAATGGGATAAATTTGAATACCAAAATAACTAAATTATCCACCAAGGCATCCACGAGCGGAAATATTAATATTAAAAATACTGGTGCTTTAACTATCGATACAGTAGAAGGATTAAGCGGTGTCACCGCTACTAATGGGCAAGTTAACTTAAGTGCCACAGACTCCATTACCATTAATCAAAATATTAATGCTAAAGACAATATTCAACTTTTGGGGGAAAGTACTTTTGGGAATGGTATTTTTATTGGTGGTTCGATCGAATCTGAGACAGGGAAAATTACCATCACAGGTAAGACAAATAACTCCTCCGCCTTCGGTATTAACTTATCTACAGGTACATCTATTATCAGTGAGAGTGAAGAAATTAGTTTACTAGGAAATACCATCAACTTAGGTAATAATAGCATTATCAGCACCATTGGAAATATTTACATCAACTCTGACACAGATACTGAATTAGGACTTACCCAAGTAGAAGCAACCGTTAATATTACCGCCGATACCTTATTCCTCAACGATACAGTAAAATTCAATTATGATATTGATGAGGAGAATTTTAGCACCCTAGAAGTAACAGGCAAAGTCAATTTAAACGGTTCAAGTTTACAATTAGATTTAACTAACGTCTCTAATACTCCTAATATTTATACTCTGATTAACAACGATGAAAATGATGATATTATCGGTACATTTGACGGTTTAGCAGAAGGTGATGTTGTCGGTACTAATGGTAATTTAACATTCTTTATTACCTATAAGGGAGATGGAGATAATTTTGACAATATTGGTACGGGTAATGATGTTCAATTATACAGTGCATTTACAACCCCTATTATTACTAATGGAACTGGTCAACCAGATATTATCATTGGTGGTATTGGCAAGAATATTATTTCTGGTGGCGGAGGAAATGACTTTGTGCAGGGTGGATTTTTTGATGATACCTTAAACGGCGGTAGTGGTAATGATACCCTTATCGGTGGTAATGGAAACGATCGACTTGATGGCGGTAGTGGTAACGATAGCCTTTTAGGAGGTAATGGTGATGACATCATTTTAGCGGGTAGTGGTAATGATACTCTGATCGGTGGTAGTGGTAACGATACTTTGACAGGAGGAAGTGGCGCTGATTTATTCCTGTTTAATTTTGCTAACGAGGGTATCGATCGAATTACAGACTTTAATGTAGTAGATGATAAAATCGGTATTAGTGCCAGTGGTTTTGGGGGAGGATTAACGGCAGGTGTAGCTTTAACCAGCTTACAATTCCGTAGTGGTGCAGGGGTTACAACAGCTAATAATGCCACTCAAAGGTTTATTTACAATACTTCTACGGGGGCGTTATTCTTTGATGTGGATGGAGTTGGGGGTAATCCTGCCGAACAGATTGCTCAACTAAATTCTCGATTATCCTTAAGTCAGAATAATTTTATCGTGATTTAAACGGATAGGCATAATAAGGGGTATAAACTCCTTATCCTCTGCTCGGTGGTAAAATCTTTATTTCGATAGCACTTACAGACTTCTTTCACGCAGTGTCGCCTTTGGCGATCAAATCTTTAAACTCACAATATTTCTGATATAATTACTAAAGAGAAATTGAGAGGAAAAAAATATGGCAACCACAGCAGATGAGGTATGGCGTTTACTAGGAGAATTAATTGAGTCTCAGAAAGAAACCGATCGAAAATTTCAAGAAACAGAACGATTACTCAAAGAGCAATCTTTGGAAACCGATCGAAGATTTCAGGAAACCGATCGAAAACAACAAAAAACCGATCAACAAATTAAAGAATTAGGCAAACAAATCGGTGGTTTAGCAGGGAAATTTGGCAGTTTTACCGAAGGTTTAGCTTTACCCTCTATGGAGAAAATTCTTAGGGAAAAATTCGCTATGGAAGTAATAAGTCCTAGTGTACGGGTTAGTAAACAAGGAGAACATATAGAAATCGATGTTTTAGCCTATGCTAATGGTTCGGTAAATCAGGCTTATGTGGTAGAAGTCAAAAGCCATGCCAAAGAAGAATCCATCGAACAATTAAAGACCATATTACAACGTTTCCGTTACTTTTTTCCAGAGCATCAAAACAAGCAAGTATATGGTATTTTAGCCGCCGTGGACTTATCAGCTTATGTGCGTCAAAAAATTCTACAAGAGGGTTTATATGTAGCACGTATTCATGAAGATGTTTTTAACCTCGATATTCCCGATGGTTTTGAGCCGAAAGTTTGGTAATTTCATCTCGAACCTTTGTCATGGCGAGGCACGAAACAATCTCAAATCGATCGAACCAAGTTTGTAGTAATGGCTTTAGCCATTGTTCAAAAATCTATAATTCTTTACAAAAATTAACGATTGAGTAAATACATTAACGAATAATATTAGTTATCTAAGCAAAAACACTGATTGAAAATATCACCCTAATATTCTCTTGAGGGATAATAATAAATAGATGGACATTTTTTATACTAGCATTTATACCCAGTTAACCCAATTTGCAAATTCCCCTAGTTTTTGGACAGATTTTGAATTAATTTTTGGTAGCAACTTTAATCAAACTGTAGCCCAAGACATCCGGAGTCAATGGTTAAATGGAAACTTTAGTAACTTACCAAAAATCGAAGTTATCAGTAGTGATATATTAGGTAACGCCCTTGGTGGTTATGCTAGTAGTAATAACACCATTTATTTATCAAAAAGTTTTATCAGCAACGCTACTCAAGCCCAAATTAACGCTGTATTATTAGAAGAAATCGGTCACTTTATCGATGCACAAGTTAATCTTATCGACACGGTGGGAGACGAAGGAGAATTATTTAGTGCCATAGTCAGGGGAGTCACCCTCAGTGAACAAGAATTAAGCCGTATTCGTAATGAAAATGACCATAAAACCATTACTATTAATGGACAGGACATCAATATTGAGATGGCGGTAGGACTTACTATTACTGACAGTCAAACTGTTTCCAGTAATATCACTTTGAGTGGCACAGGCACTGGAACGGGTGCTTCTAATTATGGTGTCTTGTTTGAACCAGGTTCGAGAACCGCTACTGGCACAGCTACCATTACCGTTAACGGTACGGGGGGAGGAGATGGCACAGGGCAAGATAATCAAGGTATCCGTATTCGTCAAGCGACTGGTGGCATTAAAGCTGAAAATGGTGCCATCACTGTCATAGGACAGGGAGGTAAAGGTACACAGCAAAGCAATGGTGTGACATTAGTATTTCAGGGTTCAATATCCTCTAGTGGCTCTGGCAATATTAAAGTTCAAGGTACTGGGGGAACTGTTTCGACCATTGCTGCCATTGGTGTGGATTTATTTGATCAGGGTTCTATCTCTTCTTCTGGCACTGGTACGATCGAGGTAGTCGGTAAAGGTGGTACTGGTGCGGGGAGTAGTAGAGGTGTTGCTTTAGCCCTGAAGGGTTTTATTTCCTCCGTAGATGGTGACATCACAGTAACAGGTACTGGTGGTAACACTGGCGGTACTAACAGAGGTATAGAATTAATTGTTTCCTTTGGGGGTGGAGGCAAAATATCTTCATCGGGATCGGCTAATATTACCATCAACGGTGATGGTGGCGGTGCGACAGGAAGTACGAGTAATCAGGGTATTATTGTAAGTGGTAGCACCAGCGAAATTAAATCCTTAAACGGTGACATCTCTTTGATAGGTAAAGGAGGTAACGGCACTGGCGGTAATCACGGGGTTCTTCTTGTTAGTGGTAGTAATGTATCTTCTACGGGAACGGGAAAGATTACCATTGATGGTACGGCAGGAAGTGGCAACAGTCAAGGTGTCAGAATCGAAACCAGTGGTACTAAAATTCAAAGTAACACAGGAAACATTACCTTAATTGGTAAGGCTACTGGCTCAAACTTTGGCATTGATCTTGTTACTGGTACTTCTATTCTCAGCACTTCAGGACAGATCAGTCTATTAGGCAATACTATCAATTTGGATAATAATAGCACCATTAGCAGTGGGGGTGCAGTTTACATCAACTCTGATCAAGATGCGGATAATAATCAAACCACTTTGGGAGCAACAGTTAATATTACAGCTAGTACATTATTTTTAAACGACACCATTAATGTTAACTACAATGCAGGAGTAAGTCGTTTTGACACCATTAACTTAACGGGGGCTTTAGATTTAAACGGTTCAACCTTAAATCTTTCTTTGACGGGTTATACTGCTACTGTTGGACAGAAATTTACTCTCATTGACAATGATGGTACTGATGCCGTCACGGGAATTTTTAACGGATTAGCGGAAGGGGCAAAAGTTGGCACAAGTAACTCTTTAGATGTCTTTATCACCTATCAAGGAGGAGATGGTAATGATGTACAGTTATATGTTCCCGATGTAAAAGGAATCAAGATCAACGCTAATAACAATTTAACAGATACAGATGTAATCATCAACGCCGAATCTACTGTCACAGTAACGAATCAGAATATAGTCATCAGTCGTAGTGGTGGCACAGATACCTTCGATATTAACAGCGTGGGTACAGCCTTCAAGTCCGATATAATCATCGATGGAAATGGTTATACCAGTGGTGATCCCCTCAAAATCAATGGTAGTATTGCAGTTAATGACTTAACCCTCGATGAAGTTCAAACCATCGATGTCGGTTCTGGGGTTGCGGTAAGTACGATCGATCTTGTTGGTGATAATGGAGATGTAAATTGGACAGTAGGCAAATCCATCGACTTTGCTTCGAGTTCGAGTTTAAAAACCACGAAGGGAAATATCAACCTGACAGCAAAAGGTGAGGCAACAGGTAATTATTTAGGAATATTTGTTAATGGTAGTACAATTACTTCAGATGAAGGTTCGATCGAACTCATGGGTACGGGGGGAAGTGGTACAACGAACAATTTTGGCGTTCGCATAGAAAATAGTACAATTATCTCTAATAAAGGGACGATCGAGGTGACAGGTACAGGTGGTGAAGGTACTGATTTCAACAGTGGTATTTCCTTATTTGACAGCGGAGTAATATCTTCTACAGGGGAGGCTACTATTACCGTAACAGGAAAAGGATCAGCTACCGCTACGGGAAATAATAATGAGGGTGTTCGTATTAATAATAACGGCAAAATTACCTCCGTAGATGGTAATATCATTGTTACAGCTACCGCAGGAACGGCGACAAATGTAAATAATAACTTTGGTATTTTCTTAGGCACGGGAGGCTCAATATTATCTACGGGTAAGGCGACTATTACCGTAACAGGCACTGCTTCTAGCACTGCTACTGGTAGCTTAAATCAAGGTGTACGCATTAATGGATTGAGTGGAGGTAGCGAAATTTCCTCCCAATCTGGAGACATCGTTATTACAGGTACTGGTGGATCAGGTACAAGTGATAATCATGGTATTATTTTAGTCAATGGAGCAAAAATATCTTCTTCAGACACGGCAATTATTACATTAGAAGGCAAGGGTTCGACTACTTCCAGTGGTAATGATAATTATGGTATTGCCATTGAGGGTACTGATAGTAAAATTACATCCATTAATGGTGCGATCGACCTGACAGGTACTGGTGGTAGTGGTAATAATAGTCATGGTATCAACCTTACCTCCAATTCAATTATTCAAAGCAATACGGGGACAATTACTTTACAAGGCACGGCAACAACTTCCCTAGACAACAGCAGAGGGGTTTTGCTCCTGTCAGGTGCTACTATCACAACAACAGGTACTGGGAAAGATACTGGAAATATTAACATTACAGGTGTTGGATCTTCTACAGCCCAAGGAGCGGAAAATCATGGAGTACGCATCGAAGGCACTGGTAGTAAAGTCAGTTCTGTTGATGGTGACATTACAGTTATGGGAACTGCGGGAAATGGTAAGAATGATAACTATGGTATTTCTCTCACGTCAGGAGGGACAATTATTTCTAATGGAGTAGGCGAAAATGCAGGTAATATAAGAGTAACAGGTAACGGTTCTACTAATACGATGGATTCTAACCATGACGGAGTGCGCCTTAATTCAAATGGTCGCATCACTTCTAAAGATGGTTCGATTTCAGTGACGGGTACAGGAGGTAATGGTGTTAATGGCAACATGGGAGTTCGTGTTACTTTTAGTTCTTTAATTCAATCCACTGGAAATGGTAGTGTCACCGTTACTGGAACAGGAGGTGATGGCACGACAAACAACCTTGGAGTCCAAGTATTTCAAGCTAAAGTATCTTCCCATAATGGAAATCTTACCATTGAAGGAACTGGAGGAGACAGTGGAACAAATCATCATGGGGTTAGGGTAGAATCGGCGGGGGTAATCGAATCTACCGGTACGGGTACGGTGACAATTACTGGTAATGGTGGTGGCACATCAGGAGATGGTATCCGCATTGAAAATACTGGTTCGAAAATTCAAAGTAATACTTCCACTATCCATCTTACTGGTACTGGTAGCGGTACTGGTGTTGGTATTAACCTCTTAAGTTCGACATCTATTAATAGCACATCAGGAGACATTAACCTCTTAGGTAATACCATTAGATTAGCTAACGATACCACTATTAGTACAGGAGGAGATGTTTACATTAACTCTGATCAAGATATTGATACTGGTGTTGCAACTTTTGGGGCGACAGTTAATATTACCGCCGATACCTTATTCCTTAATGATACTGTACAATTCAATTATGATAGTATTTCTGATAATTTTAGCCGTCTTGAAGTTACAGGAAAAGTAGATTTAAACGGTTCAAGTTTACAAATAGATTTAAGTAATATCCCTAATACCCCTAATGTCGTTTATACTTTGATTAACAACGATGATAACGATGCTGTTGTTGGTACATTTATGGGTTTAGCAGAAGGTGGTTTAGTGAATCTTGATGGTGATTTAGCATTTTTGATCACCTATAAAGGGAATGGAAGTGATCCTTCTGTGGCAAACATTGGTACTGGTAATGATGTGCAACTATACAGCTTAACCGTTCCCGTTGATCCCATTATTACTAATGGTACTGGACAACCTGATACTATTACAGGAGGAGTCGGTAAAAATATTATCTCCTCTGGAGGAGGAAATGACTCTGTGGTAGGCTCATTTTTAGACGATACCTTAAATGGTGGTAGTGGGAATGATACCCTCATAGGAGACGATGGAAATGATCGACTTGATGGCGGTAGTGGTAACGATAGCCTCTTGGGGGGTAATGGTGATGACATCATTTTAGCTGGTAGTGGTAATGATACCCTGATCGGTGGTATGGGTAACGATACTTTGACAGGAGGAAGTGGCGCTGATTTATTCCTGTTTAATTTTGCTAACGAGGGTATCGATCGAATTACAGACTTCAAAGTTACAGAAGATTCGATCGGGATTAATGCCAGTGGTTTTGGGGGTGGATTAACGGCTGGTGTAGCTTTAACCAGCTCTCAATTCCGCAGTGGTGCTGGGGTTACAACAGCTAATAATACCACTCAAAGGTTTATTTACAATACTTCTACGGGGGCGTTATTCTTTGACGTGGATGGAGTTGGGGGTAATCCTGCCGAACAGATTGCTCAACTAAATTCTCGATTATCCTTAAGTCAGAATAATTTTATCGTGATTTAAACTGATAGGCATAATAAGGGGTGTAAACTCCTTATCCTCTGCTCGGTGGTAAAATCTCTATGTTCGATCGTACTTACAGACTTCTTTCACGCAGTGTCGCCTTTGGCGATCAAATCCTTAAACTCAAAATATTTCTGATATAATTACTAAAGAGAAATTGAGAGGAAAAAAATATGGCAACCACAGCAGATGATGTATGGCGTTTACTAGGAGAATTAATTGAGTCTCAGAAAGAAACCGATCGGAGATTTCAAGAAACCGATCGAAAATTTCAGGAAACCGATCGAAAACAACAAAAAACCGATCGACAAATTAAAGAATTAGGGAAACAAATTGGCGGTTTAGCATCGAAATTTGGTAGTTTTACCGAAGGTTTAGCCTTACCATCTATGGAGAAAATTCTGAGAAAAAAATTCGCTATGGAAGTAATAAGTCCTAGTGTACGGGTTAGTAAACAAGGAGAACATATCGAAATCGATGTTTTAGCCTATGCTAATGGTTCGGTAAATCAGGCTTATGTAGTAGAAGTGAAAAGCCATGCCAAAGAGGAATCGATCGAACAATTAAAAACTATATTACAACGTTTTCGTTACTTTTTTCCCGAGCATCAACACAAACAAGTATATGGTATTTTAGCCGCCGTGGACTTATCCGCTTATGTACGCCAAAAAATTTTACAAGAAGGATTATATGTAGCTCGTATTCACGAAGATGTTTTTACCCTTGATATTCCTGAAGATTTTGAGCCTAAAGTTTGGTAATCTTTCAAAAATCGAAATGTTATAATGTAATTAATTTTAAGAGGGGAAAAGAATATGACGACTACGGCGGATGATGTTTGGCGTTTACTGGGAGAGTTGATTGAATCTCAAAAAGAAACAGAACGGTTACTAAAAGAACAAAGTCAAGAAACCGATCGAAGATTTCAGGAAACCGCTCAACAACAAAGAAAAACCGATCGACAAATTAAAGAATTAGGGAAACAAATCGGTGGTTTAGCAGGAAAATTTGGTAGTTTTACCGAAGGTTTAGCGTTACCATCCATGGAAAAAATTCTGAGAAAAAAGTTTGCTATGGAAGTAATAAGTCCTAGTGTGCGTGTCAGTAAACAAGGAGAACATATAGAAATTGATGTTTTAGCCTATGCTAATGGTTCGGTAAATCAGGCTTATGTCGTGGAAGTTAAAAGCCATGCCAAAGAAGAATCGATCGAACAATTAAAAACCATTTTAGAACGTTTCCGTTACTTTTTTCCTGAACATCAAAACAAACAACTTTATGGCATTTTAGCGGCGGTGGATTTATCCGCTTATGTGCGTCAAAAAATTTTACAAGAAGGATTGTATGTAGCTCGTATTCACGAAGATATTTTTAATCTTGATATTCCAGATGGTTTCCAACCTAAAGTTTGGTAAGAAAAGAGGTTCGATCGATCCTCCTTAGTGTAATCAGTTCGATCGACTTTATAATAGATTGACTACTCCCCTGCCTGAAGGCGAGAGGATTCTTCCTTCACTGAGTGATGCTATTCAAAAGTAAACTTTTTACTTAGTCTTACTCTCTCTCTAGAAGCTGATGCGATACGCCCTACCGCCAAATACTACAATGAGTTATTAGATGAATTAGGTTTAACAATTGAAGATTTGACATCTGGAGATGAAGATGAGGTTTATCAAAATTTATAAATTCATCCCCTAAAATTAATTCTAATTCCTAATAATGCACCTAAGTTGAGTGATAACTTGGTTTTTCTGCAATATCGTCATGAGTCTAATTCCCTGATGATGATAAAGGTTAATGGGTAATGTCTGCGGTAGATTCTCCATTGTTTCCCTTGCTATTTTTAAAGAACATCCTGTAATTCTTGCGATGGCATTTGCCCCCTCAAATCTCCCCGTATCCGATTTAACCGAGATAATTTCGAGTTGCCATTCTTTGGGTTTTATCTCCCCTTTTTCAATGCTTTTAAGTCCTTCTATAGTCGCTAAGACAATCAATCGATCGCCCTGAGTCAAGAGTATATCATCACTAGGCATCAAAGTTGTTTTATAACTGTCATTAGCACTATAAAAAATGGGAATAACTCCATAGCCATGGGCAACTTCCCCTAATAATAAACCATTTAAAGTGTCTTCGGGTTCAATTTCATATTCTGTTAGTAATATAGTTTGTCGATCGAAACGATAGATTTGTAAAATATTTTCTCCAAAAGCGGCTCCTGTAAAGGCTTCTGCGGCTAATTGATAAGCACTAAAAACGTGAGATTGAGGTAATAATTGATGTAAATTGTTGGTAAAACTATCCCCATTAGTACGAATAACAAGATTAAGATGAGGATTAAAATTTTGCGTCATCAAAGCTACTTCTAAATTAGTTATATCATCATCAGTAACAATAACCGCACTTTTTGCTTTTTCTAAATTAGCTTGTTTTAAACTATCTTGTAAATTACCAATAATTAACGGAAAACTAGACTGAAGGGAAGTATCTATATTTTGATTAAAACTAATAGCTAATAATGACTGTTTTAACTCTTTTAATTGATAAGCTAT
>NZ_JBLZFY010000055.1:0-29129 GCF_050753365.1 Geminocystis sp. CENA526 | reverse complement strand
GTTTTTAAAGTCTTGGTTATCGACTTTTTTAAAATATAGCATATTTTTTTGTAAATGTCAATCTTTGAAAATAAGTAGATATGAGGAAGTATAATAAACTATCTGTTAACAGTTAACAGTTAAAAGCTCTTGGCTTGATAATTGCTCAGAAAATAATTGAAATTATTTGGTTAAGAAATTTTCAACTATTTGGGCGATTTTTATACTCCCTCCCGATTCTCCTCTAACGGCTTGTAAATTCTTTTTAATTATCTCTAATTTGTCTGGATTATTAACTAAATCTAAGACTAAATTTCCTACTTCTTCTACTGTTAAATAACCGATTAATTCAGGTACAATTTCCTTTTTTGCCCATAAATTGGGCCAAGCATAAAGTTTTTTATTTTTCTCAATAAATTTAAGTACGATCGAATTGATTAATTTAGCAAAAAAGTCTCCTACAAAAGGCAAATTAGCTAAAATACCTAAGAAACCATCCCACGATTTCATCGCTTCCAACTGATGCAGAGGAATTAAGACAATCATCGGTATAGCTAAAGCCCCTAATTGAGCAGTATTTGCACCTACAGTAGTTAAACAAAGATGACAATTAATCAACTCATCATAAGCAGGAAACTTGGTAATTAACCTAATTTTTACCCCCCCAGAAGTGAGTAAATAATGTTGATTTTCTGCCTCAATTAATTCAACTGTTACATTACCTAATTTATCGATAAAAGGATTATTATTTTTATTACCATAACTAGCTAATTTAGTAAGAGAAACTGTAGGAGCAACAGGTAAAATAAACTCAAAATTATAACTTAAATTACTACTATTTTCCTTTTTGATAATATTATTTTTTAAACTATTCTCCCCCCTTTCAAAGTTATTTTTAAAATTATACTCCCTCTTTTTAAAGTTATTATCTACATTATACTCCCCCCTTTCAAAGGGGGGTTGGGGGGGATTAATATACTCCACGATCGAACTTAAAAAAGGAACACCTTGAGTTAACTTACTCGACTTTGAACCGGGTAATAAACCTATTTTTATTGTATTATTAATAGTCTGATTTTCTGACGCATTTAAGATACTAACATCAGCCATTAAATCTCCAACTACAGTACATTTATGATGAAAACGAGCAGGTATTTTATTAATAACAGCTTGATTCATTACTGCAAAAAAATCAATATAACGATACCAACGGGCTTCCCATTCAGCATAAATTAAACTCTTAAAACCGAGTCTTTTTGCTACTACTAAAGTAAAAAATTGATCTCCTCCTAAAAAGATAACTAAACCTTGCTTATACCAATCCCAATTATCAACAGTTTTACCCCATAATAAAAAGGAAAAAAAATGTTCTGCTGACTGAGTTCGATCGATTTCTTGCCATGACTTAGCAATCTCAATTTCATTACCTGTAGCGTGAGGGCAAGGAGACAAAATTAAGGAAATTCTGATATTTTTTTGAAGATGATTTAATTGAGATTTAAGTTGTTTAATAACAGGTAAAACCCATGTGGTAATTTCTCCCGGTCCATTAGATAGTATAACTATATCAAAATCATTCATTGTCAGTATTAAAGTCAAAGATTTAGACAAACTACATTAACAAAAAAGTGCCTAGTTTTAACAAATTTTACTCAAAAAGTTAAGACTTTTAACCTTATTTTTCAGAAATATAGCCATCAGGAATCAGTCTTGAGAAGATTTTTTATTTTTTAACCAGCTACCCGACACCTGAAACCCAACACCTATCCTCACCAGTAAACTTAAAAGACTCATAGCCTATTTCTCAGAAAATTTCAAAAATTATTTTACAATTCGTTACATTTTAGGTAAAATCTGCAAAGAGTAAAAAATTTTACCGATCTATTTTAAAAATTCTAATATATAGGAAATTTTCGTCATGGCAAAAAAAAGTATTGCAACTTTAACAAAATCTGATTTAGAAGGCAAAAGAGTATTAGTGCGTGTGGATTTCAACGTACCTATGGATAACGGACAAATCACCGATGACACCCGTATTAAAGCAGCCTTACCTACCATCAATCATTTAACAGCTAACGGTGCTAAAGTTTTATTATGTAGCCACATGGGTCGTCCCAAAGGTCAAGTTAAAGAAAGTTTACGTTTAACTCCTGTTGCCACTCGTCTTTCTGAGTTGTTAGGCAAAACTGTTGTTAAATTTGATGATTGTATTGGTGATGCTGTTACCTCTGGAGTCAATGCTTTAGCCAATGGCGATGTTGCTTTATTAGAAAACCTCCGTTTTTACAACGAAGAAGAAGCTAACGATGCTGAATTTGCTAAAAAATTAGCTAGTAACGCTGATTTATACGTTAATGATGCTTTTGGTACAGCCCACCGCGCCCATGCTTCCACTGAAGGCGTAACTCACTATTTATCTCCTTCTGTTGCTGGTTTTCTCATCGAAAAAGAATTAGAATTTTTACAAAGTGCGATCGAAGCCCCCAAACGTCCTTTAGTAGCTATCGTTGGCGGTTCAAAAGTATCTAGTAAAATCGGAGTTATTGAAACCCTCCTCGAAAAATGTGATAAATTAATCATCGGTGGTGGTATGATTTTCACCTTCTACAAAGCGCGTGGTTTAAGTGTTGGTAAATCTTTGGTAGAAGAAGACAAATTAGAATTAGCCAAAGCCTTAGAAGCGAAAGCCAAAGAAAAAGGAGTTGAATTTTTATTACCTACCGATGTAATTTTAGCTGACAATTTTGCGCCTGATGCTAACACCCAAACCGTTGATATTAATAGCATTCCCGATGGTTGGATGGGGTTAGATATTGGACCCGATTCCGTTAAAACTTTCCAAACTGCCTTAGCTGATTGTAAAACAGTTATTTGGAATGGTCCTATGGGAGTATTCGAGTTTGAAAAATTCGCTAAAGGTACAGAAGCCATCGCCCATACCCTAGCAGGATTAACCGAAACAGGTACAATTACCATTATTGGTGGTGGAGACTCCGTTGCCGCCGTTGAAAAAGTAGGCGTTGCTGAAAAAATGAGCCATATTTCCACTGGAGGCGGTGCTAGTTTAGAGTTACTCGAAGGTAAAGTGTTACCCGGTATTGCGGCTTTAGACGAATAGTGAATAGTGAATAGTGAATAGTGAATAGTGAATAGTTATTTAATGATTAACAAAACGATAGTAGAGAAAAATTATTGAATCATTAAATTAATTAAATAATCTCTAGTTTTCCTATAAAATAAAAGAGGTAACATTTATGAATGAGGTATAAAAAATGAACAATCAATTAATTGTCAAAGATTCAGAAATTCTTTCAGGAATACCAGTATTTAAAGGTACTCGTGTACCTGTTAAAAATTTACTTGATTATCTCGAAGCTGGGGATTCGATCGAAGAATTTTTAGATGATTTTCCTAGTGTAAAAAGAGAAAATTTACTGATGTTTTTAAATTATTCTGTTAAATATTATTATGAAAGTGTTGCTTATAGTTTTATTAATTAATTTATCGGTTTGAATCCGAATTTGACTTTTAAATTTCGATCGATCTCAGCTATTTTACTAATATCAATGCCTTGATTATTCGCTTCTTTTAAGGCTTTTTTATCAGCGCTATAAGTCACTTTTTCCGTGCGATATTCAGAGGGTAATTCTTCAGGTTTTACTATAACATTAATTTTAGGATACTCTCTAAAAATTAGGTTTCTTTCCTTGCCTTCTTCTTTCTTTTGCAGAATTTTTTGTTCATATAAATTCAATAATTTTTGCTGTAATAATTCCTGTCCTTTTTTCAATTCTTCTACTTGATTTTGCCACATTTCATTAACTTTTTTTTGTTTAGCTATAGTGCTAGTAATTGCTAATTCATATTGATCATTTAGCCACGCAAAACCATCTATATCTGTACCTAATTTATCTAACAAAATCATGATTTCTTCCTCGTCATCAAGGTTAGTTAATTCTAACCAAATTTGACTGGCTTTTTCGTGGTGATTTTGATAAAAAAACGTTTCTATATTATCGGGTTTTTCTGTGATTTGTTGACTGATATTTTCTAAAGAAGAATGATAATCTAAGTTGAGGTTTCGATCGACTAATTGATTGTCAATCCAGTTTTGTTTAAATTGCTCTAAATGTTGTTGATAAAGATTTAAAATTCTGACGGATGAATCCATTTTTCTTTGTTGATAAATCTCTTTTAATTCATCTAAAACAACATGACGATATTGCAAATCAGCACTAAACTCTAAATATTGCTTGAATTGTAGATAAAATCGATTTAAACGTTCATCTAAAACATTTTTGGTCAAATTTGAGGTATTTTGTAAAATCACCTTAACCTGTTTAATTTTCGTTTCTCCCTGAACATATTTAGTAATTTCTTCTCCTAAAATAATAGCGACTTTTTCCAGAGTAATTAATAAATTATTAGAGAAAAATACAGGAAATGCGATCGAAGAAAAGCCACTACTATCGGCTAAAGTTAAACAACGATTAATGAGAGTTTTAAGTAAGTTTATATCCGTCAATTCTGGGTGTTGATAATCATAAATTATGCCGTGAAAAATTGCCTCAGCGTTTAATTTTCCTGCGGTAGTTGTCAAAATTTGCCCTAGTTGTTTTACCTTCTTTTTTTCTAACTCTTTACTAATAGTTTTTCCGCCTTTGGTTAATAAAATTTGGGAAATGTCTTCCCCCATAGATAAATCTATATCTGTGTAATTTACAATCACTTCTGTATCGCAATTTGTCAAAGAATTGTATTCTAGTATGAGTTGAGTATGTTCGATCGAAATCTCAAAAATTAGATGATGAAAATTAACGGGAGTTTGAGGGGAAGAAACGGGAGGGGGAGGATTAAAGTCGAAGCCTTGTAAATGTTGCCAAGTCAAGGGTAAACTAGCAGGATTTTGACAGATGATAGGCAACCAAGTAGCGCAGGGAAATTGATTTTCCAACGGTTGCAGTTTTTCCCTTGCCTGTCTCACGGCTAAATATAGGGGTTGATTGTCAGCGAAGCTGTTTAAAAATTCTTTAATAAAAACATGGGCAACGGCATCGGGTATCATTTCCCCCATAACGATAACTTGGGATAGGTGTAAGGCAACTAAATCTTGAGCTATTCCTAAACCATCACAGGAGTTAAAAATTGCTAATTTTAATCCTTTTTGAATTGCCTTTTTTAAGGCATGATTAAACTGTTCGATCGTGATAATATCTTCTTCATTAAGATATAATTTACCCTGCCAAGTTTCCTCATTTTTACCACTATGCCCTGCGAAGAAAAATAAATCCCATTCTTCTTCATAAAGTTGCGTAAATAATTCTTCCCGACTAGGATTAATTAGGGTAATAATTTCAGCTTTTTGTAAATTGCTTAAAACCTCTCGATCGGGCTGTAAATTAATGCCTTCACTGTTCCCAAAAACCGCTAAAATCTTGATAGGAGAATTTTGTTTAAAATTAACATTTAAAGTGTTATATTCTACAGGAGCAATAGCTAATTCAGCTTTAGGATATTGATTGAGAAAAGAATCAAAAAACAAATGCCAAGGCAAAAAACGTAATTCCGTAAGGGGAGTTTGAATTAAACATCTAATCGATTCTTGGGTATCTAATACCGTTAATAATTTTTCCCTAATTTTAGCAAAAGATTCTACTTCGCAATGATACCAATTTTTAAAAGTTTCCTGTAATTGTCGTGCGGAAACTTGACAATTTTTTGTGATATGAATAACCTGTTCTTTAGGTGAACCTAATCTCACTTTTCGATGTAAACTGCGATAACTTTCTTGCCATTGCTGATAGTGTTGAGTTATGGGTTGACAAGGGGGAAGTTTTCCCGTAATGCTAATAAAAGGGTGAGTTATGCCGTCGGGATTGTCTTCACTGATTTGTAAACTGACATCAAAACCATTGACAAAACTACCAGACTCAAGTTTGAAAAGAATTAGTTTACCCACTGTTGATAATGAGGAATTAGGGATTAGGGAATCATTCTTACTTTACCACAATTTCATTTAGTGAATAGTGAATAGTGAATAGTGAATAGTGAGTAGTGAGTAGTGAGTAGTGAATAGTGAATAGTGAATGCGGTTTACGGTGCAATTCTATTAATTAAAAAGAGGTGATAAAATCTGTTAAAAAGGTTATAAATTATTCATTTCTGCGATAATTTTCATCGTCTCTACACTAACCGTTGTCACTCTCATTAATAACTCAATTACCTCCTCTTTATAATCAGCAAATTTATAATTATTGAACTTTTCTGCTATAGTTTTATCCTTCGGTTTTTTCTCCTTATATTGATCTAAAATCCACTCTAAAGCACTACGATTTCCTAGTTTATATTCCCATACTTCTGGAGGAATTTCTGTTAAAGTCGTTACCTCATCAATAATAATTTGATGTTTAATTTTATCGGCTTTTAACTTAACTTTAGGCATCTTATTCCCCCCTTTATCAAGCAGTAGGGGGGATTCTATTCTTTTTAAATTATAAGGCTCGATCGAACTATAATTAAGGTGTAAATCCATCAACTTTTTACCCCATTTTGCCCATTGATGAAAGTCATCATAAAAGGGTATTCTCGGAAATTCTCTCTTTAAATTTAACTCATATTTCGATCGATATTCTGGGTTATGTAAAACCCCATAAACATAATAAAAAATATCAATTTTTTCGATACCTCTCACCGTAAAACAGGCATCTTGCCTGTTATTGTCAGACGGGCTAGAAGCCCGTTTTACGTTATGATAGTATTCTCTAAATTTCTCTAGTGCATGATCTGTTATATTATCAATTCTCTCTCCATTTTCATCATAATTATATAGTGCAAAACAAGTAGAACCTCTTGCACAAAAATTCAAATCACAGAGAGTATTAATAGATAGTAAAAGAATATCTGTTTGTTGATTATTAGCAAAACAAATTACTTTATTTAACGATGTTTTATCTTTGAAAAATAGATGCTGTGAACCTTTTATATCAATAGGAATATAACTAAAATAAATATACGTTGAAATAAATGGTCTATAATGACTTTTTCTAATATCTTCTATATTAAAATTACCTAATTTATGTTTTCTTAATTTATCTCTTTTTATCATCTTACTCCATTTGATTAAATTTCTTTCAGCTAAAAAATTGTCTAAAACTGGATTAGACTCTTTACTTATATCTTGATAGTTATTATCTTCTTTATATTGAATCCAGCGATTAACTTCATAGTTATATTCATCAATAAAAAATTGACTTTTTTTCACTAAATTATCGAAATCAAAATCATATACCCATTCATCCCGATTAGTAGCTACTCCATTAGAATAAATACTAAAAATCGTTTCATTATTTTTCTGTTTACTCACCAGAGGAATTAAATCATTAAAATCATTATCCGTTAGATTAATCCAGTTATTTTTATCATCAGGATTGATAGATTCAAAATCCATCTTTTCAAAATTTGTTGTAGCTAAGAACTTTAATTTTTCTTCGCCAGAGTTAACATTTTTAGGAATAAAATAATTAATTTTACAAGGTTTTTTATTATCTTGATTACCAACTTTTATCATGAACATAATGGCAATACCTAAAGTAATGTTAAATACATTTCCTGTATAATTGTCTCCTTGAATATCACCGCCTAAATCAATGATATAAATAAAGTCAAATTCTTGACTAACACTCTTACGAAAACCATCAAAACCTCTTGCATTGATAAAAGAAGAATTAGTAATAAAAGCGATAATTCCTTCATCATTTAACCTATCACTTGCCCATCGATAAAAACGAGAATACATATCATAAACCTTTGTTTTTTGGGCAGTACTTTCTTTAACATAAGTCTCTTTTATCCGTTTATCAATATCAGGATATTCCCGATTTTTATTATTATCATTCTCATTTTTTTGATTAGCATTATAGGGAGGATTGCCGATAATTACCGAGATTTTCCTCTCATTTTGTCGCTTAATTCTCTCCGTATTTTCTTGACTCATAGCGAACAAATCAAACTGTTTTCCGCCGAAATTACTATGATCTAAAGTATCCATTAAACAGATATTATTAAACTCTAAATATTCTCCTGTTTTCTGCTGATAAGTATATTCAATATTGAGATTTGCTATGTAATAGGGCAAAATTGACATCTCGTTACAGTGAATCTCATTTCTATATTTATACTCAATATCTCTATCTAATAAATAGTATAAAATTTCTGTAATAAATGTACCTGTACCCGTACAAGGATCAAGTATTTCTACTCCCTTATCTCCCAATGTTTTATCAAAGTGTTTTTCTAATAAATGATTAGTACTTTCTACCATAAATTTAACTATCTCATTAGGAGTATAAACTATTCCTAGTCGATCGGCTTCTTTAGGATTATAGGCTTTATAAAAGTTCTCATAAACTACTTTCAAAAACTTCTGTTTTTCCTGATGATTAACTATACTAGAGGCAGTGCGAATAATGGCATTATAATAACTTTGAATCGTTTTAAAAGTGTTCTTTTTAACACTACCAGTAAAGAAAGTTTTGATGACTTCATTTAATTGTTTTGCGATGTTATTTTCTTGATGAAATTGAGCATCACTGAAAATATTTGTAAAAATATCCTCTGTCAAAATGTGCTGAATTATCATCTCTCGAATATCATCTATTGTGATGTCGGGATTAATCGATTCTTGACAAACTTTGAGAAATTTATCCCTTGCTAAAATGAATGGTTGATTTTGGGCATCTAAATCCCCAAGTTTGGGTACTTGTTGATATTCTCCCCCAGAATTGGGGGAAGGGGGGCAATCCGCAGAATTAGAGCAGTGGGGGTCTTGTCGATCGATCAGTTTTCTGAGAGTATCGATTATAGTGGGTAAATCTTGACTAAAATTTGCGATGGCACTTCTAAAGTCTTTAACTTCTGCCCTTTCATAGTCTAAAAATTGATTAAGTAAAGTATCTAAAGCGTCATCATCCGCCATATCAATGCGGAGGGTTTCGTTACCATTTTGGATTAAAACGGCGGTTTTCGTGTCTTCAAAGAGAATATTATCGTTAGGATAACCCTTGTTGAATTTTGTCTCAATTTCAGCGTCTAAAGAATCTTTTTCGTCTTTTGCCTCCCAATATCCCCAATCCAAACGCAAAGCATCCTTGACAATACCATCGAGACGAATTGGTTTATGGAAACGACTGTTAATAGTCAACTCCTCCACCAATAAAAAATCCTTCGGCTTACAATAACCGTTGAGTAAAGTAGCAAAAGCGTAACGAATTGAACTTTCATTACTGCTACCGCCGTATCTTTTACGGCTTTCCAAGTCTCGGCGATATTGATGGATAAGAGTTTTTGACATAATGGATAAAGTTTCTTGTCTGATATGAAACTCAAGTTAATTATTCTGTTGCAAAAAATAACCTAATAGATACAATGAGCCACATAGTACTATAATCTGTTTTTCATTGTCCTCGATCGAGCTAACTTTTTCTAGGGCGATGAATAAATCATCATAAGTGTTAACTTTTGTTAAGGAAGGATTGACATTTTGTGCAACTTGTGAGAGAAATGCTGTATCAGCGCTACTATGATCAGGAACTGGTACTAAGTGTAATTGATCTTGAGGACGCAGTAAAGCCTGAAAAATCCCTTGATGATCTTTTGTACTTAACATCCCCATTACCCAGATAATCGGTTTCTGAAAAGTATCCACATACTGCCTTAAAACTTGTGCCGCCGCCACATTATGCGCCCCATCGATTAACATTTTTTGCCCTTGCCACGTCACCCATTCAATTCTCCCCCTCCACTTTGCCTTTCTCATCCCTTCTTGTATATGCTCAAGTGAGATATTCCAGCCTTGAACTTGTAATATCTTTATAGTTTCGATCGAAAGTGCAGAATTTTGTAATTGTATATCTCCTGCGAGGGGTAAAGGGTATTCTATATCTTGATATTTAGCCCAAATTTCGCCATTTTTAAAGATTTTTTCAGCAGATTCTACCATTATACGAGGACAATCTAAGATTTTTGCCCTATTCTTAACGACTTCGATAGCTTCTGACGGTAAATTCCCCACAACCACAGGACATTGAGGCTTCATTACCCCTGCTTTTTCTGTGGCAATTTCTGTTAATGTGTTACCTAATCTTTGCCAATGTTCTCTACTGATAGATGTAATAATACTAACAAGGTTTCGATCGCACACGTTTGTGGCATCAAGCCTTCCTCCTAAACCAACCTCCATAACAGCAACATCAACTTGACATTCCGCAAAATAAAGCCAAGCCGCCGCCGTCACCACTTCAAAAAGAGTCGGGCATTCTTCCAAGGAATCAGCAACGGGAGAAATATATTTAATAATATCGACTAATTTTTCTGTGGAAATAGGTTTTTCATTTAAACAAATTCTTTCATTCCAATTGACTAAATGAGGAGAAATATAGCGTCCTGTTTTATAACCAGCCTGAGTTAAAATTGACGATAAATAGGCACAAACTGAACCTTTACCATTTGTACCTGCTACATGAATTATCTCAACTTTTTCTTGAGGATTTCCTAATTTATTTAATAGATTTTTAATTCTTTCTAAACCTAAACTAATGCCAAATTTTTGATAAGGATTTAGTAATGTATCAATATCTGTTATTTGCTGATAATTATTCATTAAATTAGTTTCTTTTACTTCTAGTTATAATAAATGATATTTTAACAAAAATTGTAGGCTTTATTGAGTTCAATTTATTGAACGAAAACTATTAGCTTTGTCAATTTATGATCCTGTTGGCGAAACATTTTGTTACAAAAATTTGACAAAATCAAAGATTTGTGAGTACAAAATAAATTAGGTAATATCTCAAACTGCCAAGAAATAAATTTCATGGCTTATAGCTTAAGTCTGCTAAAGCGACTAATTTCAATACATTAAACCGCTTTTTTTGTATTTCTTTTTGTTTCAAAAATATTTGTGAAATTGCTTTAGCAGATTTTCGCTGTTAGCTTCGTCAATTTATTGCGAAGCGAGTTATTGTATAAAACCGACTTTTTGTCAAGTTTTATGTTAAGATTTATTTCGCCAACAGGATCATGAATCGCGCAGCGTTGCGAGGCACGAAGCAATCTGATGTCTAATAGATACCGTTAAATAAATTTAACTCAATTTCTACAAGAAATATCATGGTTTGTAATAATAATTTGTCCCCGATGTCTATTTTAATCACGATCGATCACCTATGGATATAATATGATTAGCACCGAAAATAGCTTCATAATGACGATAAAATTTAAACTCTAAAATATTATAAAATGGGTCTTGTAAAAAGAAAGTTTTATGTTCAGTTAACTCATTTTTAAATCTTAATTTAGGTTGTTGATATAACTCTAAATTATAATTATTACAGCGATTTAATAAATTATCCCAATCGGATTCATCAGTGAAAATTAAGCCAAAATGACGAGGATAAATACTCGCTGGAGGTGTTAAAATTTCTTTGGTGGTATGCCCCACTAATTGATGTCCATAAAAATCAAAAATAACAGCGTGTTGATTTTCTCTACCAATTTTTGAGCCTAGTATATCACCATAAAATTTCTTGGCTTCTTCAATATTGGTAATAGGTATGGCTAAATGAAAAATAATTCGATCGAACATGAGAGAATTAAGAATGAAGAATTAAGAATTAAAAACTATTCACTAATTGACAATGAACAATGAACGATCGATAATAAGAGGTTACGATCGAAACGAAAGCATCTTGAATTGAAAGAATGGAATTATCAGAGTTAAAAAGAGATATTAGTATAATCAGTGAGCGCCTGGGTAAAACTCAGGACTATCTTTGACATACCTAATCTTAAAGCACAAATAGCAGATTTGGAACAAGTGGCTTCCCAACCGAATTTTTGGGATAGTGGCGATAAAGCGCAAGACACTTTACAGCAATTAAATGATGTTAAGTCCAATTTAGAACAATTCTATCAATGGCAAAGTAACGTAGAAGACACTAAGGCAATTATTGAGTTATTGGAGTTAGAAGAAGATAGCGAATTATTCCAAGAAGCAGAAAATAATCTTATCTGTATCACTAAAGAGTTAGATAAATGGGAATTGCAAAAGTTACTCAGTGGCACTTATGATCAAAAAGGTGCTATTTTAACTATTAATGCTGGTGCAGGTGGTACAGATGCTCAGGATTGGGCAGAAATGTTATTAAGAATGTACACCCGTTGGGCAGAAAAACAAAATTATCGTGTCACCTTAGCAGAAATTTCCGATGGTGACGAAGCAGGTATCAAGTCGGCTACTTTGGAGATTGAGGGAAAATACGCCTTTGGTTACTTAAAAGGGGAAAAAGGTACTCATCGTTTAGTTAGAATTTCTCCCTATAATGCCAATGGTAAACGACAAACCAGTTTTGCAGGGGTGGATGTGATGCCCAATTTAGGAGAAGATGCCATTAAGTTAGATATTCCCGACAAGGATTTAGATATTTCCACTACTCGATCGGGGGGCAAAGGAGGGCAAAATGTTAATAAGGTGGAAACTGCTGTGCGTATTGTCCATATTCCAACAGGTATTGCGGTCAAATGTACTCAGGAACGATCGCAATTACAGAATAAAGAGAAAGCCTTAGCTATACTCAAGGGTAAACTATTAATCATCGCTGAAGAACAAAGGGCGCAAGAAATTGCCGAAATTCGGGGGGATATAGTGGAAGCCGCTTGGGGTAATCAAATCCGTAACTATGTTTTCCATCCTTATCAATTAGTTAAAGATTTGCGCACTAATATTGAAACCACTGCTGTTAATGATATTTTAGACGGGGAGTTAAATAGTTTTATGGAAGCATATCTAATGAGAAATGAGGAATGAGGAATTAAGAATACTGTGAAATTTATTTTATAGCTTCTTGCGATCGATACTAAACAATGAGAAGATATAGGCTAACTGATCAAAATATGTATATTTAGTTAAATTTAAAATTAATTATGGTGGTTGCAACCCAATCAATTCAAGAACTCTGCGTTAATGCTATTCGTTTTCTCTCCATCGATGGCGTTGAAAAAGCTAAATCTGGACACCCCGGTTTACCTATGGGCGCAGCGCCTATGGCTTTTGTTTTATGGGATCAATTCATGAAGTTTAATCCCAAAAACCCTCAATGGATAAACAGAGACAGATTTGTATTATCCGCAGGTCATGGTTCTATGCTTCAATATTCTTTGTTACATTTATTTGGTTATGATAGCGTTTCTATTGAAGATTTAAAACAGTTTCGTCAGTGGAAGTCTAAAACCCCCGGACACCCTGAAAACTTCGTTACCGAAGGCGTAGAAGTTACAACCGGTCCTCTTGGGCAAGGTATCGCTAATGGTGTTGGTTTAGCTTTAGCTGAAGCTCATTTAGCGGCTAAATATAATAAGCCTGATGCAACTCTAATTGATCATTACACCTATGTTATCCTTGGGGATGGTTGCAACATGGAAGGTATTTCTGGGGAAGCCGCTTCTTTGGCAGGACATTGGGGTTTAGGCAAACTCATCGCTTTATACGATGATAACCACATTTCGATCGACGGTAGCACCGATATTGCTTTCACCGAAGATGTTTCTAAGCGCTTCGAGGCTTACGGTTGGCACGTTCTTCATGTAGAAAATGGTAATACTGATTTAGATGCCATCGCCGCCGCTATTGCCGAAGCTAAAACAGTCACTGATAAACCTACCATGATCAAAGTTACCACTACCATCGGTTTTGGTTCACCCAAAAAAGCTAATACCGCAGGTGTACACGGTGCCGCTTTAGGTGGTGATGAAGTAGAAGCTACCCGTAAAAACTTAGGTTGGAATTACGATCCTTTTGTTGTACCTCAAGAAGTATATGATCATTTCAACAAAGCGATCGAAAAGGGTGCAAGTTTAGAAGCAGAATGGAATCAAACCCTTGCTACTTACAAAACTAAGTATCCTACCGAAGCTAAAGAATTTGAAACCATTACCTCTGGTGTACTTCCTGCAAATTGGGCTGATTGCTTACCTTCCTACACTCCCGAAGATGCACCTTTAGCAAGTCGTAAACATTCTGAAAACTGCTTAAATGCTATTTCTAAAGTATTACCTCAGTTAATTGGCGGTTCGGCAGATTTAACCCACTCTAACCTCACTCAATTAAAGATTTCTGGGGATTTCCAAAAAGGCGCTTACGAAAATCGTAACGTTCACTTTGGGGTGCGTGAACACGCTATGGGAGCTATCTGTAACGCAATTTCTTTACATAACTCTGGTTTAATTCCCTACGGTGCAACCTTCTTAGTTTTCACCGACTACATGAGAAATTCTATCCGTCTTTCTGCTTTATCCGAAGCCCAAGTAATCTGGGTAATGACTCACGATTCGATCGCACTAGGAGAAGATGGACCCACTCACCAACCCGTCGAACACGTTGCCTCTTTACGTTTAATCCCTGATTTACTCGTATTCCGTCCTGCTGATGGTAACGAAACCTCTGGAGCTTACAAAGTTGCGATCGAAAGCAAAAAAACCTCATCCTTATTAGCATTAACCCGTCAAAACTTACCTAACTTAGCAGGTTCGTCCATTGACGCAGTGGCAAAAGGTGGATATGTAGCCGCTTGTGGCTTTGCCCCTAACGAATTAGACTTAATCTTAATCGGTACTGGTAGCGAAGTGGGATTATGTATCGAAGCCGCCGAAAAACTCAAAGCTGAAGGCTTAAAAGTGCGTGTAGTTTCCATGCCTTGTGTGGAATTATTCGACAAACAAAGCGACGAATACAAAGAATCCGTATTACCTAAAGCCATCAAAAAACGTATCTCTGTGGAAGCAGGTGTTACCTTCGGTTGGGAACGTTTTGTCGGTGATGAAGGAGCTTGTATTGGTATTAATACCTATGGTGCATCTGCCCCGGGTAACGTTGTGATGGAGAAATTCGGCTTTACCGTTGATAACGTAGTAGCAACCGCTAAGAAAATTCTTGGTTAATAAATTACAACTCCAATTTTAATCTGTAAGGTGGGCATTGCCCACCTTTTTTAATAACTAGGGGTTTTTCCGTCAGCTTTCTAATTAGATCGTCTGTGATTTTATAGGTAAAAATTTGTTGTTCATCTTCTCCTTCAGCTTCAAAATAACCACGACAATTAAATTAATAAAACTGGATAAAAATTATGATTCTGAAATAGAGCTATTTTTTTGACTACTTTTAAGCAAGGTAATTGCCAGACTAACCATGATATATCCTATACAATAAGATGCAAAAATATCTGATACCCAATGGACTCGCAAATAGGCACTACTTATGCCCATTAAGATAATGGAAAAAGTGGGAATAAAATAACAAATAAATCTATATTTAGGAAAAGATTGGACAATAAAATAAGCTAATAAAAAGTATAAAATTAGATTTCCCGAAGCGTGCCCACTAGGGAAACTATAACCAAAAGCATTATCTACCAATCGATCGAGCGGACGGGCAATAGCAAAAAAAGGCTTAAGAATTCGATCGATCAAAATGAGAATAGAAAGAGTAAATAAAGCTAAAACTTGAGCTTCATCCCACAATTTTTTGCGCACTAAAAAAATTAAACTAAAAAGCACAATAAAAGCGGCAACTTCTGCTTCTCCAATGAAATAAGAAGCCTTAGCAATATTAAAAAACCAGTCGGGTAAAATAATGTGTAATTGAGCTAAGATATACTCATCCAAAGATTTTAATTCACCGCTAGAAACCCCTATACTAATCAGAATAAATATTAATAATGCAATACTGGAAAAAAAAAGATTAACTCGATTAAAATAATAAAAAAATTTTTTTGGTTTTAATAAATGTTTTTTGAGGTTTTGTATTTTTATTTGCATTGAAATTTAATTAAACCATCCTTGTTATGTTTAATATCACCTCTTGTTGAAAGAAGGTTCGATCGCACAGCTTCGTGATCGAAATAGTTAATCTGCAATCTTAGCATAAACAAAAAATTTTATATCGAACTAAGGTAAAATAGTATCTTATACAGTAATAGAATAGAAAAAATAATCATGACTGAAGTTAACAACGACAAAACCTTAGAAGCAATGAAAAACTTTGCGGAACAATACGCTAAACGTACAGATACTTACTTTTGTATAGACCCTTCCGTTACTGCCGTTGTTATACAAGGTTTAGCACGTCATAAAGAAGAATTAGGCTCACCTCTTTGTCCTTGTCGCCACTACGAAGATAAAGAAGCGGAGGTGAAAAATACGTTCTGGAATTGTCCTTGTGTACCCATGAGAGAAAGGAAAGAGTGTCATTGTATGTTATTTATTACTCCCGATAACGAATTTGCAGGAGAGAAACAGGACATTACATGGGAAGATCTACAATCCGTAAAATCTTAGAGATACTCATCAAAACTCTTGACTTCTTAATCATTACTCCTTCCTTCCTCTTCTCCCCTTCTTATCTTCATCATTCTCAGGTGCTTTTGAACGGCATCAATGAATGAAGAAAGAATTGTCGCACCTAAAGGTGCGAGGAGTTTTAAAAGCATTATTGACAAATTAGGGCGCTTGAAGGCGAATAACGTTGTCTTCGGGCAAATAGTCTTTATATTGACCATTTTCGGCTAAAATTCCCACTATATTTAATTCCATGTCGGGATCGATATGTAAATCTTTCCAAGGTACAGAAATTTCAATACAGGTATCTAAGGCAACTTTTCCACCACAATAACGAGAGTGCCAATTACCGTCTTCTCCAGCTTCCTGTAACCAAATTGTTTGAGTTACTAAGTTGACGCATAAATGATGACGATAATAATAGTTAAGAGGAGCTTCATCGGGTAAGTTTGCTAAATAGAGACGATTGTTGTGCATCGATCGATCGGGATAATACCAGACAAGGTGTAACTCTGATGGTAAATCTTGCCCTGCTTTTACCCCCGGTTTCAGATCGAAACGTAGATAAAAGTTAAGGTGATCCCAACCGTAAAATATAGCAGGGATGATACTTGCTTTGTGCATTGTACCCCTTGCGCCACCGAGTTTGATTTTTCCTGCTTTATCCCAGTCTTCTTCGTCTCCTTTACCATCGATAACAGGATGAATGAAACTAGCAGGTTGATAGTCGTTAGCCAATTTTTGCTCGACTTCGGCAACGGGTTCGTATAAATATTCGGGAGGAGTTTCATCTAAGGCTTGATAAAGAGCGATCAAATGTTCTCTAAAAAGTTGATCAAACATGGCATCATGGTTGGAATGATGGGGATCACCAAACCACCAAAACCAGTCTGAACCTTCGGCGGCGTATAATGCTTCCCATGCTTCGGGGTTACTTTCTTCGGTGGCTTCGGGATGTTTAGCAAGGGTTTCTCTGGCGGTTTTTAGGTATTCCCACGCTTTATTTTTAGAGGGATCACCTATCCATGTACTGAAACTACCGTCAACCCATGAACCACTATGTAATGTGTTACTGTTGAGGGTTTCTGTCGCTGGAAATTTGTCGAGAAATTCCGATACTGTCACTAATTGGATTTGAGATTGTTGAGATAAGCGACTGTAAAGAGATTCTAAGAATAGTTTGCCGTCTTGTTCGTAAAATTCCCAACAGTTTTCTCCGTCTAGCGCGATCGTAACTAACCAAGGATTTTCTAAGGTACTTTTATCCCCCCATTGTCTCTCTTTCAGTCTTCTGGCAATGGCTTCCAAATGTCCGATTAAGTCTCCTGCGGCTTGATCTGCATTCATAGCGCCGTAGGTAAAACCGATTAAGTCTGATAAACGGTGATCCCGAAAAACAATACTTAAGTCACCTTCGGGGGTTTCCAGTCGATAAGGGCGATATAAGTATTCAGGTTCGTATAAATTTCCCATTTCATCACGATTAAAAAAGTGATTGATACTCCATCCTAAAACCGCTTCATCGGAACATAACCAATTAAAACCTCTCTTGGCTACATGGGGCAGAATTGAAGGGCTGACGGACTGTTCACTAGGCCACAATCCCCTCGGCGATCGATCGAACCGCTCCTCATACATCTTCCATGCTTTATTGAGGTGACGGGGGATGTCTTCTTCCCACTGAAAACGAGTGTTAGGTAAAGTCATGTTAGGGATTGCCACTCGTCCAGCGTTGGTGTCTGCTAACAGGGGTAAAATGGGGTGAGTATAGGGTGTAGTGGTGACTTCCAATTGTCCCGTTTCCTGCATTTTTTTGTGTTGAGGAATGATACGAGCAATGATTTCCTGTTGTTTTGCACAGATGTTTTTTCGATCGAACAGAGTGAAATTTTCTCCTCTTTGTAACCATTCTGCAATTTGTGGATCATCCCAAAAAAGAGGGTCAAACCACGCTAAATTATGCCATGCTAACAAGTCACTATAATCTCTTTCAATCCACTTCTCATAACACCACTGTTTACCGTTAACATGACGTTCTTGATATAGTTGTTCATAACGTGCATGAGGACGAATTAAGTGATAATGGTTAGCATCGAAAAAATGTTCAATGATGTATTGTTTTTGTTCTCTATTTAATTCACTGACAGGAGTTAAAGTCAAAGCCAGATAAGGATCGATCGCGCTACCGTTAGCATATTCTTCTAACTGGAGCATCAAAGAAGGTACAAGATTAACAGTTTGATGTAACTGGGGATATTTTTCAAGGATTAACACTAAATCAAGGTAATCTTTGATACCGTGTAACCTAACCCAAGGTAAACGATAGTTTCCACCAAAATCATTACTAGAAAGACGAGATTTGTAGAGAGGCTGATGCTGATGCCAGATAAAAGCAGCGTAGAGAGGGTGAGCCATAATTTCAGGAGATTGATAAATAATCTTTATGAATTTATCTTAATCAATTTTTTTTTCTTTATAAAAATCCCTTAAATTTTCTTAACATTATCTTTCCCCACTGTAAAACAGGCATCTTGCCTGTTTATTTAGCTAAAGTTTTTCGATCGAAATTATTTAAAAGAAGTTAAACTCAAATCAGGACGTAAATTTTCCGCTTGACGCAAGTAAGAATGATACATCTCTGTTTGTGGTTTAGATGTATTGATATAAATCAAGACTCGAATACATTTTTGTAAACTCCCCTTTACCTGCATTTGTTGTAAATCTAATAGGGGTATATTTGCCCATTGAGGATATTCCCTAGCAATGGCGGCAGGAAAAACCGCATCTAAATCGGGGGTAGCGGTAAAAATAACGCTGATAACGTCTTCATGTTTTAGTTGATTACGGGTTTCGATGTCTTTTAATAACTCTCTTACCGCTTCTCTCATGGCTTCGATGGTATTTTCCGAAGCCGTAGTAGCGCCTCGAATTGCCCGTACATTCAACATCAACTTTTCACTCCCTTGCCAAGTTAAGTGCATATTTTAGAACGATAGATTAAGGACGATATAACCATAAAGGTTGACCACTGGTAGCCAATTCAAATTCTAACCAATTAATGCTAGATCCTACCCTTGATTTTACCTGAGTTCGTCCATTAAGCAAACGATCGACGAAAGATTTTGGTTGCTCAATGGTTTCACATTCGGTTTTATCAGGATCAAGTTTAACTAATTCACAAGCCCATCTAAAAGCGTCTTTCTCTGTACCTAATCGATCGACTAACCCTAATTCTAAAGCCTGTTGTCCACTAAAAATGCGCCCATCAGCAAAACTTTTCACGGTATCGATGCTCAATTTTCTGCCTTCGGCAACAGTTTGCACAAATTGTTCATAGGTACTATCAATTAACTGTTGTAAAATCTTGTGTTCTTCTGGCGTTAAATCTCGATCGAAAGATAGTATATCCTTATAGGGTCCTGATTTGATGACTTGAAAAGACACTCCCACCTTATCTAAGAGTTTTTCGACATTGTTTCCCCTAATAATAACCCCGATACTACCTGTAATCGTTCCTGCATTAGAAACAATATGATTTGCCCCCACGCCGATATAAACACCACCAGAAGCGGATATATTGCCGAAACTAGCCACTATTTTGATTTTTTCCCCTAATTTCTTCAAAGCCGAGTATATCTCTTGAGAATCTGCCACCGTACCGCCGGGGGAGTCGATTCTTAATAGTAAGGCAGGAAATTTTTTTTCTTCTACTATCTCTAATGCTTCTAATACTTGTTCTCTGGTTTTAGATGCGATCGCACCTGTAATTTCAATTCGAGCGATTTTTTTTGTGGATGACGTTTTGAAAGGCCAAATCATTATATTTTTATATGTACCTTGTTATAGTAATGCAAAACAATATTATATCTCAAATTTTACACTTCTTAACATTTGCTCCATCAACTTCGAGTATCTTTAATATATTAAACCCAACAGGGCTGTTTCATTTTCAAATTTTTGTTTAAGAGAAAGTAATGAGTAAAGAGTAATAAGTAATGAGTTTTGATAATTTATTCAAGATTTATTATTATTACCTGAAATCTGGAAGCAAAAAAACTCCCTAATCCCCTAATACCCTAACACCCCAACATTTTTTAGCAACTTACTTTGAAACAGCCCTGGTGAACCCAACCCCACCAAAAAATAACAAATAGGGGTTGCTTTATAGTATTATTCCCTAGTCTTCTAGTCTTCATCGTCTTACCTTCACCGAAAATTTTATGACAAATACCAAAGAAATATCTCCCTACTTTATCTTAAGTACAACCGCTCCTGAAAACTTGGACAAACTTGGACATCATCAAATAATGACTCCAAATCCATGATTATTGCGTTAACCGAGCAGAATTGTTAACGACTCGTGACAAGGAATCTCACCTTGTAATAAAAGTGTCTTGCGACTTGCCATTAAACCTATTACTATGTAACTCATCTAATAGCTTGACCTCTACTTCTCTGTTAGAGACACTAAAGAAACTATGACGTTTTATGCCAAAGAGTTTCTTGTTAAGGGCATTCCAAAAACTCCAAACGTGCCGACTAGAATCAACTTGAACTAATCGGGCGTAACTGGTTGGAATACGCTCTTTTTTCCTTAAAGCCCGTCTTGCTAATACTAAAGCCGCCGCCGTATCACTCGACAAACCATAAAGCCTCATAAATTTCGTCAATCCCATTAAACTTGAAAAGGCGGGATTAACTTTTATTACCTCAATTCCATACTTAAAAGCACAACTATTTAACATTTGCTCAAAACAACTATAAGCAAAGTTTGATAACATTCGAGAATATTTTACACCCTCCTGTTTCATGGTTGCTTTTTTTCTTTCAAAATCTAAATTTTCTATACTAATTGGACATTGATAATCATAAGCTAATTTCACTAATTTTTTCACCGCATCACCGATAATTGCCTTTGTTTGATTAGTGCTTTTATCTCTTACATTTATTTTAATTTGTCCTTTTGCTTTTAAATTTCCCTCACTATCACAATAACTCCAACCGATAATATTTGGGTTTAAATCTATCCCTAACATTCCATTTTTTTGCTCAGAGATAGTGGGAGTTTCGGGCAAATCAAAACTACAAAATATATACCATTTCTCATCTTTTTTGACAAATCTAAAAGTTAATGCTTGTTGATTATTTAAAGCATATTCTACATCCCTTTGTCCATAATTAAATTTGACATTTTCTATTAAATAATACTTCCCAAAAATTGATTCATAACAAGGTGGTACTCTAATTTTTAAAGTGCCATTAGGCAATAATTGACAATTTTGATTACCATTAGTTTCATTTTTTGAACCCACTAAAGTAAATTGTGAACTACGAGTTTTTTTCCAGTCTTTTAACCATTCTTGGTGACTAGAATAACCATTTTCTTTTAAATTATATTGAGCGTACCATAGTTTTTTACCCCCAAAAACAAGAGATGGTTTTTTCTTTTTTAAAGTTGCTAATCTATCTTTTAAAGTTGCTAATTTTCTTTGTTTTTGATGAAGAGTAAATCTTAGTTTACTCCTGACTGATTTTTGATTTCTGCCACAAGATAACGGTAATTTTTCTAACTTTTTCTTTTCACTCTCAATAGTTTTTTGTAAACCTTTAATCTTTAACTGTGTTTGTTTTATCTGACTTTGATAACACTCTTTTCTGGAAGCGATTTTACCTTTTAAGATGATGTGAATAGAGTTAAATTGACGAGCATTTATCCCGTACTTTATTTGATAACTTTTCTTTAAATCATTCAGTTTTTTTCCTTGTTCTAAATCTTTGTATAAATCTCTTTCTATTTTGCTAAAAAAATTTCCCATCACATCACAAAATTCTGTGACTTCTGGATTTAACAAAGTTTGATAGGTTATTTTAGTCAAGGGAATGAATGATTTTGACGATTAATGAATCTGGGATTATTATATCATGAAGAAGAAATATGGTGATTCCTGAAAAAAATTGGACAAATATCTCAAAAATCACAAAAAATGTCCAATTTTTTCTAAGATTGTCTAATTTTATCGGTACAGTCTGTTAACCCAAAAACAGAGAGTTAGTGACGGTAAAGTTATATCTATTTTTTCTGGGTGTGAGTCAGCTAATTATATTTTAGTGACAATATTACCCCAACTGGGTGACTTTGATAGTTTGGAGTATGCTTGGTGGTTAAATCGGGAAAAAGACTTATTTACCTCTAAAAATATTGTAGTCAGATCGATCGGGATTGGCAATAGAGAATCTGGCAAAAAATTTTGTCAATATACTGGCTTTTGTGAAGATAATTTATTTATTGATTCTACAGCAAATATTCATCAACAATTAAAGTTATATCAAGGTTTAAATTTGCGTATTCCCTTATTTTCTGCGACACAAAATGCGTGGTTAAATTTATTGTTAATGTGTGCTGGAATTGGCAGTAAAGGAACTCTTAAAGAAGTTTTTCGAGGTTATTTAGGGGATAAAAATGCCCCTCCATTATTCAGCAATAATCAGGAAATTAATATTAAACCTTTTCCTCCCATTAAAGGCTCATTATTTAATAAAGCAGGACAAAATTATCAACGCCCTTTTGAATTAGCTACTCTACGTTTACAAAATATGGTAGAAGTTTTAAAATATTGGCGCAATTATGTTCCGTTCGATCGATATATCACCCAAAGAGGAGGTACTTTTTTATTTAATGCCCAACAAGAGCTAATTTATGAACATCGAGATGAAGGTATATTAGGATTTGCAGAAAATATGAGTAATCCCTTAGCATTTTTGCAAGATTGCCTCGTTACTAATCAATCAGGAAGATAATTAATTATGAAATATACGATTAACTAATAGGCTAATTTATTACTAATATAACGATTTAAACTTATCTTTTCTTCCGTAGCTTCTCTTGCTAGTTGACGGTGAAGTTCAGGAGGAATACGCACTAAAAGTTTACCACTGTAAGTTTTTTCTGATATAGGTTCGGGAATATTTTCCCCGTTGGCTTCCATATCTGCGACAACTTCTTTTACTAAATTAGTAATACCTTCTAAAGCATTAATTCGATCGACATCAAGGTAAGATAAACTGGGAAATTCGGTACATAATCCGACAAATTCTTGATCTTCTGCTGACCAAATTACTCGATAACTATAGTGTTCATGATTAATCATCGATTATTTCCTCTATTTTTACGATAGCAGTTAATACTTGTTTTACTTGATAAACTTTTGCTTTTCCATTTTTTTCTTGAATGTTGACACGAGGATCACCTAGCCAAGGTGTTTTATAGACTCGATGACTTGTCCCTTGTTGTCTTGGTTTGCCAAAATAATAATCACATACTTTAACTAAATCATTGAAATTGACATTTTGCGGGTTTTTTCTTATTTGAGCTACAAGTTTTTTTATTTTTATCACGAACTTAATTTCTAAAATTATAGTATCACTATTAATACTATGTCAAGAAGGTTTAAGATTAAAAGACTTAAGATAAAGTAATTAAGCTAAACGAAGAGCAGAGAACACAAATTAATCAGTTAAAGATCAGATTATGAATATACGATCGTTATTCAATGGAGTGATGAAGATAACTGTTTTGTGGTATTTTTGCCGGATTTTAAGTATGAAATGCAACCTATTACTCACGGTGAAACCTATGAAGAAGCCTTAAAAAATGGGCAAGAAGTTTTACAATTAATTATAGAAGAATATCAAGAAGATGGTAAAATTGTACCTCAACCTAAAACTTTTGTTTTTGCTTAAATAATTATAAACTTATTTATAGTGAAGTTATGAAAATCAATACTCGTGAAACACTGCATCAACAAATTGATAATTTACCTGATGATGTTGTAGAAAAAATCGCACAATTTACATCATTAATTACTAGCAATAGTTATGATAAAAATATTTCTGAATATAGTGATTGGCAAAAAAAAGAATGGCAAGAATTTTGTTTAAGTCAATTTTTTTCAGATGATGATGATATTGAATATTCTTTAGAAGATGCTCAGGAAATTTATTAATGATAAAATCAGGAGATATAGTTTTAATTCGTTTTCCTCAAACTAATTTAAAAGAAGGAAAACTTCGCCCTGCTTTAGTGGTTGTCATTAGTCCTCATGGCAAAAATGATGTATTATTAGCCTTAATTTCTTCTCGTATTTATCAAGCCGTAAAAGATTTTGACATCATTATTAAAACTTCCGATGATGATTATATCACCAGTGGTTTAAAAGTTACTTCTGTTATTCGATTAGGAAGATTAGCTACTATTGACTCATCGATTATCAATGCACGTTTAGGTAATATCTCATATCAAAGATTAAAACAGGTTAGAAGAAATTTAATCAATTGGTTAGAATCAAAATAATAGTAAATCTAAATGAAAATAGAATCTTTAAATAAAAAAGAGCTTGAAACTTATTGTCAAAAAAATGGTATTAAAATACAAAGTAAAAATACAAAACAACAGTTATTAGAATTAATTAATCAGGATAAATTTAACAAAATTACCGATGCGATTAAACAGGGGAAACAATTAGAATTGTTAATATCTCAAATTCATTTACTTTCGGAAGAATATGCTTCTCAATTAAAAGTACAAATTGATTTAAGAAAAGAAGAAATGAAAAATGATGATACTTCCCATTATTTAATTTATAGAGTTTTAGGAATCACCAGTCAAGAAGGGCAAAAAATAGATGAATATCAAAATATTGGCAGGTTTTTGTATAATTATGCTGGTTCTTTTTTAGAAGAAGTTGCTTCTTTATGTTGATTATTTAACAATCCTCAAGGAAGAAAAACTATTGTTAAAAATTCTGTTGGTACGAAACCCAAAACCTTTGAAATTGATTTTTTAGATGGCAATGACGCTATAGAAATTAAATGGAGAGATGCCACTACAGACGGAGATCATATCACCAAAGAGCATAGGAGGGTAAAAGCGATCGAAAATCATGGATATAAACCCATCAGAGTAATGTTTTATTATCCTCAAAGAGAACAAGAGCTATCAACATTCAACAAACCTTAGAAACGGTTTACAAGGGTGTAAATGGAGAATATTATGCAGGAGAAGAAGCATGGGATTTTATTAAAAATCGTACAGGATTTGATTTAAAACAGATTTTAATAGATATTGCCGATCAAAAAACACCAGAAAAAAGTTAAATTATGGAAAAAATAATTAAGGGAAATTGTCTTGATGAGTTAAAAAAAATTGACTCAGAAATAATCGATTTAATTTATTTAGATCCGCCATTCTTTACTCAAAAAAAACATTCTTTAACAACTCGTGATAATTCTATTAATTATGAATTTGATGATGTTTGGCATAGTCTAAATGATTATTTATTAATGATGGAAAAATGTTTAATAGAATGCAAAAGGGTATTAAAAAAAACTGGTAATATTTTTTTACATTGTGATAAATCAGCTTCTCATCATTTAAGAGTGTTATTAGATAAAATATTTTTACCTGACAATTTTAGGAGTGAAATTATTTGGTCTTATAAAAGATGGTCAAATTCAAAAAAAGGTTTACTTAATTCCCATCAAACTATTTATTTTTACTCCAAAACAGATGATTTTAAATTTAACACTATTTATAGTGATTATTCTCCTACAACAAATGTTGATCAAATATGGCAATTAAGAGAAAAAAATAGCTATGGAAAATCAGTATATAAAAAAGATAAAAATGGCAATATAATATTAGCTCAAGAGAAAAAAGGCGTTCCTTTATCGGATGTTTGGGAAATACCTTTTTTAAATCCAAAAGCAAAAGAAAGAGTTGGTTATCCCACGCAAAAACCTGTTTTACTTTTACAACAAATTATTAATATTTCTACTGATGAAGGGGATTTAGTTTTAGATGCTTTCTGTGGTAGTGGTACAACTTGTGTAGCCGCTAAATCTTTACATCGTAATTTTATTGGTATTGATATATCTGAAGATGCGATCGAACTTACTAAAAAAAGATTAAATGAGATGATTATAACAACTTCTGAACTTTTAGAAAAAGGAAAAACAAGTTATATAGAAAAATCTGAAGATGAACTATTTTTATTAAAAAGTATTAATGCTATTCCCGTACAAAGAAATAATGGAATTGATGGTTTTTTGAAAAGACAATTTAATAATAAACCTATACCTATTAGGATACAAAAAAAAGATGAAACTTTAGAAGATGCGATCGAAGCTATTAATAATTCACAACAAGCAAAAAAAAGTGATCTTAAAATAGTTATTCAAACTAATAATTATCGTCAGTTATTTCCTTTAGAAGATAATAAAATTATCATTATTAAATCTTGTGACTTATTGATTCAAGAAGAATTAAAAAAATAAATAGGATAGTTTATAATCAATAAAATTATATCTCGATAACGTGAGTCTAAATCTTAATTCATATATGACTGTTGCATTGTTTGGCACTAGCTCAGATCCCCCTACCATTGCCCACAAAACCATTTTAGGTTATTTGAGTCAAAATTATGATTTAGTGGCGGTATATGCCTCAGATAACCCCTTTAAAACTCATGCTTGCAGTCTAGTCGATCGAGCTAAAATGTTGCAATTATTGCTAGAAGATATTAATTTAAGTAACATTATTCATTGTCAAGATATTAGCGATAGGCGGACTCTTAACACTGTAAGGAAAGCGAGGCAAAAATGGGGGGAAGATGTGGATTTGACGATGGTGATAGGTGGAGATTTAGCATCTCAGATTTTTACATGGTATGAAGCCGAAAAACTGTGGCGACAATTAAAAGTTTTACTCATCCATAGAGAAGGGTATATGATTGAGCAAGAAATCATAAAAAAAATTAACGATCGAAGTCGAGGATGTTTAGTGGCATCTTGTGAAATACCGCCTTTTTCTTCCACTGATTATCGTCATAATCACGATGAAACCGTATTAACTGATAAAGTAAAGACTTATATTAAAGAAAATCGTTTATATTTGGATGACGAAACCAGTTGTTAAAGTGAAGCAAAATTTAGCGCAATTTAAAGTAGGAGTAGATAACGTTATCTTTTCCGTGGATACTATCAATAATCAACTTCTAATTTTATTGGTAAAACGGGAAGAAGAGCCTTTTAAAGAATACTGGAGTTTACCCGGTACATTAGTTAAATATCAGGAGTCTTTAGAATCCGCCGCTTATCGTATCCTTTCTGAAAAAATCACCGTTAATAACCTTTACTTAGAACAATTATACACCTTTGATCATTCTTCCAATCCTCAGTTCGATCGATATTTATCCGTCAGTTATTTTGCCTTGATGAGATACGAAGATGCAACTATTACCAAAAATATTAAAAGTGTGGCGTGGATTAATCTCGATGCTATCCCTACCCTTGCCTTTGATCACAACTCTATTTTAGAATATGGCTATCAGAGATTGCGCAATAAATTAGAGTACAGTCCGATCGCATTTGATGTATTGCCAGAATTATTCACCCTTTACGATTTATATCAACTTTATACCACTGTTTTAGGGGAAAACTTCACCGATTACTCTAATTTTCGCTCACGATTGCTGAAACTAGGATTTTTAATCGACACAGGAGAAAAAGCCCATAAAGGGGCAGGGCGCCCTGCAACGCTATATCGTTTTGATACTAAGGCTTTTGCCCCATTAAAAGACAAACCGTTATTATTTATTTCTCATTGTTCGCTTATTTGAAAAAGTCAAAGAGTGAAAAATAACTTCAAATGTTTAATATATAAGGATTTGAGTCAAAAAAGTAGAGACAAAGTCTAATTCGTTGAGGAGGTTGATTATGTTAGCGATCTTCGTGTTACAACCTACTCTCAAGAATAATAATTAGCGTAATTAATACGGCTCTTCTACAGTAGCTATGATCGATCGTTAAGATACAGCCCAATTTAAGAGGATTCTTTGCCGAAAATTCTCAAAATTTGTCATACCGTAAGCCCTTCTCTTAATCAACTTAATTTTTTGATTAATTCCTTCTACAGTACCTTGAGTTGTTCTGTTATCAAAATAACCTAATATTTCCCCTATCCATCTCCTTATTGTTTCACAACTTTTCGGAAAATATTTTTGTGCTACTGCTAACCAATTTCCTATTTTATCTAATGCCTCATCTTCTTTTATTTCACTATTAAATATATCTCGCAATGCCTCTTTTTGTTCATACATTTCTAGGAGTAAGGGGGCTACTTTTTTCACTTGTTCTAATTTTTCTTTTTCCACTTCATTGAGTTCTTCTTTCTTTTTTAATAAAGGATATTTACTATATTTTAAACCTTCTAATTTTTCTTCTCTTTCTGTTTTATTTTCTATTTTCTCTACCTCTCTTTTTTGCTTTTTTCTATAAGCATCTAATTCTTCATTTATTTGTTTCATTATATGAAATCTATCTGCTATTATATTTGCATTAGGCATTAATTCTTCTGCCACAGTTTTATATCCTATCCATAAATCTATACTCACTTCTTCAATTTGTTCTAATACTTCAGAACCTAGACTGAGCAAGTATTTTGTAATGGTTTCTTTATTCCTATTTTCCACTGAATAATCACAAGGATTTACTGTCCATATTATTACTCAGTAATATCATACGATCGAGCTTAACATTTAATATTTTAGCATTTGTTGACTAAATTTTTATACTTAGTTTATCATAACTACTGTAGAAGAGCCAATAAACCCTAGTCCATTGAGAATAATTGCTTTTACTATTTGACCAGGTGAGACAATTTCTCTATCATCAACCCCAAGGGCTTCATTAATAATTTGTTCAATACC
>NZ_JBLZFY010000054.1:0-29211 GCF_050753365.1 Geminocystis sp. CENA526 | reverse complement strand
GTATCCACCATGGCATTCAACTTAAACGGTTTCAACTTCAACCAGTCTATCTTAGATAGCCAAGGTCATGTAATTGGAACTTGGGCAGACGTATTAAACCGTGCTAACATCGGTATCGAAGTAATGCACGAACGTAATGCTCACAACTTCCCCTTAGATTTAGCTTCTGCTGATGCAGTATCTGCACCCGTAATCAACGGTTAATCCCTAAGGTTGGAAACAACTAAATAATAGTGTTGGGTTATTAACCCAACCTACTAAAAGGCACTCTCTATTAATTTAGGGGGTGTTTTTTGGCGTTTGTGTTAAAATCTCATTGACTGTTAATGACTAAAGCCTTGATTGTTTATAGCTTTCTGATTTATTCAGCAAACCCTATTTAGAAGCGATTCAGGAGCGGATAGAATTAAAAAGGGGTAATAGTTTTAAGGTTTAATAATTGTTGAGTATGGGGGTGGATAAAAGTAATTTCCTTAGCATGAAGATACAACCTCTTATTATTATCTCCCTTATCATCATAAAGTCGATCGCCCTTAATGGGAAAGCCTAAGCCTTCTAAACAGTGGACTCTTAATTGATGAGTCCTTCCCGTGAGGGGTTTTAACCGCAATCTTGTTTCCTGATTTTTCCTGCTTATCACCTCAAAATAAGTAACAGAAGGCTTACCGTGAAGATAATTAACCTTTTGACGAGGGCGAGTTAAAGGGTTACTCCATAAAGGTAAATCAATCACTCCCTCCTCTATGGAAATAAGTCCTTTTAGGATAGCTTCATAGATTTTTTTCACTCGTCTTTGCTCAAACTGTTGAGAAAGATGAATATAAGTCTCTTTCGTTTTTGCCAAAATTAATATACCTGAAGTATCTTGATCTAATCTATGGACTGTTGTAAACTGAAAATTAGATTTAGCCGTGGCAATCTGTCTAAAACGAGACTCCACACTATCAAAATTTTGGCTTCCTCTACCAGATACCGACAACAAGCCTTCAGGTTTATTCACTACCAATAGCCATTCATCTTCATAAATAATGGGTATGGATTCTTCTTTCACCCTCGCTGTAAAGTTGGGTAAACCCGATAACAAAAAGCCCATTAACGGTTGACATCGATCGAGACAAGCAGGGTAAAAATTACCTTCCACTTTTTCCCCATTAGGAGAAGACTCTCCCCACCAAAATTCAGCCATCGCCACTGGTTGCAAATGATGAGTAGAGGCATAATGTAACAGTTTAGGGGCGCAACAATCCCCCGTACCAGTGGGAATAAAAGTTTTACCTAATAACCTACCAACACTTAAACTATCTCCAGCAAAATTAGTAATAGTATAGGCTGTTTGCATTTGTGCCTGTAGCTGTTTAGACAACTCCTTGCGTTGTTGTTTCAGTTGTCGAATTTGTTGATTAGCCCCATTAACTTGTGATTCTAAAGGGTTTAACTTTTCTTGCCATTGATGTTTTAAAGTGCGTCTTTGCCAATCATCTCGGCGACTTTCTTGCTGTAAACCATCCGTTAAAGTCGTTATATCCGAATCCCTCAGTAACAAATAAACCAACTTTGCTTCTTTTGCTTGATGATTGAGACTTATAATCAACAACTCTAAGATAATTAACAGTAATATGGGATTTTCTTGGATATAATCAGCAAAAACTCGTCTTTTATCCCTAATTTGCTTTCTTTGGCTATGAATAGCTTTTAAATTTTGCCATTGTCGTTGATATTCTAACTTTAAATTTTCATAATCTTGACGTAAAGCTAAACTTTCAAGGATAAGAATTTCCTGTTTAATACTATCTAACTGCTTCAGGGTGAGATTTTCTGCTAAGGCAATCATCGAGTTACTCGAAATTTGAGACACCCAACCATCAACATCTTTTTTGCCATTCAACAAACCAGAAAAGGCTTTAATCATTCCTAATTTGCCTTGTTTATCCTTGACAATCAAAACCCCTAACATTTTTCCTTTGACGGTATGAAAAGAAGTGTTTTTCAGTTGACGACATAAACTTAAAGCGACTTTTTCCGCCAAAATAGTGCGAGGTAATTGTAAATTAACTCCTGTTTTAGGGCAAATTCCCTCATAGTAATAAGTAACGGTATTTTTTGCGGTGATGTCTTCTTCCGTGACAAAATCCGTTAAAGGATATATTTTTGTTGAAAAATTCACTGCATTTATAGGAAAAAGATTGAATGGCAATTATTGTAACAAATTTACACCTATTTAACTTATAGTTTTGTGCAATAACCCACTTCGCAATAAATTGACGAAGCTAACAGCAAAAATCTACTAAAGTGATTTCATAAACATTGTTTTTTATTAAAATTTGGTTATTTTCAATCAAAAATTTGATTTTTATAAATGTTATAGTCAAGTTTTAAAAAACAGGTGAATTTTTTTCTATTGCATCAGTCTATCTTTATGAGTAAACTTAGATAAGTACTCATGCAAAATTAATTGTATAGAGGCAATGGCTTCAAACCCATTGTTAACATAGCTTTTAGAAAAATAAAATGTACAATTAATTTTACTTACTCACTTACATCTTAGCTTATCATTTAAACTGGGCATAATCCAGACAAATCTAAAATCAATTTTCAATATTCATGGCAATTAAAAGTAAATCAGAAATTATCTCTCGTTTCCTCACTCCAGCGATTAAGTTTTGGTTGCGTAGTCAATTAGAAACCGTTGAAGATTTAAACATGGAAATTCATGCAGGAGATAAACAAATTTTGACGGGGAAAATTAATCAAGTATCCCTTGAAACTACTAAAGCTATTTATCAGGGTATTCATGTTAGTCAAGCCTCTGTTAATACAGAAAATATTGCTGTTAATTTAGGTGGAATATTAAGGGGAAAATCTTTAAAACTTTTACATCCTATTTTTGTCTATGGCGAAATTTTATTAACCCATAATGATTTACAAACTTCTTTAGAATCAACTCTCATCCATCAAGGTTTAATCGATTTAGTTAGTCTACTTTTACATCATCAAAATATACCTAATTATCAAGAAATTATCGCTCAATATCAATTTTTTTGGCATGATATGACTCTCAAAGATGATAAGTTCATCCTAACTGCTTTTTTAACCAATTCGATCGAACAGAAATTCACCCTCACCATTACATCTAGTTTAACCTTAAAAGACGATCGAACCCTGCTATTTAATCCCATAGAAATTATAGGTATTCCTACTATAGATAATTGTATTATTAATAACTTTGAAGTTGACTTAGGTAACGATGTCACCTTAGAAAAACTAATCTTAACCTCCCAGAATTTATCCTGTCGAGGTAAAATTAAAGTAATTAGCGAATAATTAATAATTAAGAATTAAGAATTAAAAACTCAGTAAAAGCTAAAGCTATATCTATATCAAAACTAAAGTAAATAAACCCATTAAAAATGACAAACAATCATAAAAAAGATATTTTAATAGTTGATGATTTAGCTGATAATTTAAGAGTTTTATCACAAATTTTAGTAGAAAAAAATTATCAAGTTAGAAAAGCTATTAACGGAAAAACAGCTATAAGGGCAGCACAAATAGCACCGCCTGATTTGATTCTTTTAGATATAAAAATGCCTGAAATGGACGGTTATGAAGTTTGTCAAATATTAAAATCTAATCATAAAACGGCTGAAATTCCTGTTATCTTTATCAGTGCCTTAGATGACACTCTTGATAAAATAAAAGCCTTTGAAGTGGGCGGAGTTGATTATGTCACTAAACCTTTTCATGTCGAAGAAGTCTTAGCCAGAATTGAAAGTCAATTAACTATTCAAAGGCAAAAACAACAACTACAAAAAGAAATTGAACAAAGAAAATATACAGAAGAAATTTTACATCAATCAAGAGCAGTTTTATCTAGTGTTTTAAATAGTTCTTTAGATGGTATAGCTGCAATACAAGCCGTGAGAGAAAATGCAACGGGGAATATAATCGATTTTCGTTGTTTAATAGTTAATCCTGTCATTGCTAAAGTTTTAGGTAAAGATAAAAGTGATTTAATTGGTAAAATAGGCATCCGAAAAATAATTGAAAAATTCGATGATAAATTATTTCATTCAATTATTGAAGTAGTAGAAACAGGAAAACCTCTTACTACTGATTTATATTATCAATGCGATTCTTTAAAATATTGGTTTCATTTTATTGCCGTTAAATTAGGGGATGGTTGTGCCGTTACTATTAAAAATATTACCCATCGAAAAGAAACAGAATTAGAGTTAAAAAAAATTAATTTAGATTTAGAAACTTTTTCTCGTAGTGTTGTCCATGATTTGAGAAATTATATTAACAATATCAATTTTGCAGGTAGTTTATTAGAGGAAGAAATTGATAATAAAGGTTCAGATAATGAGAAAGAACTAATTGAAATTATTAATACTTCCTGTGAAAGAACCATGAAGGTTTTAGAAGGAATAACTCACTTATCACAATTAAAAATAGAATCTATTAAACCAATATCTTTTAATCTATCTCAATTAGTAAAAGAAATCTTAAATTATCTTCAAAATCAAGAGCAAAGAATCAATTTTTCTAGTAAAATTCAAGATGATGTGATGATTAATGCCGATCGAAAATTATTAAATATAGCTATAGAAAATTTAATCAAAAATGCGTGGAAATATACTCAAAAAAAAGAAGAAACTATTATACAATTCGGAGAAATAAAACCTACGGAAAAACTCTGGAATAATAAAATAGAATTAGCTAACATTTCTAGTATTAGATTTAAAAATAAGAGTATCTATTATATTAAAGATAATGGTATTGGTTTTAACCCAGAATTAGCAGACCAATTATTTATTCCTTTTAAAAAATTACATAAAGATACCTCCTTTGAAGGAAGTGGTATTGGATTATCGATCGTCAAAAGAATAATTGAACTTCATGAAGGGGAAATTTGGGCTGAATCTCAACTAAATAAAGGGGCGATTTTCTACTTTATTTTAGGTATTTAACAATAGTTTTTTACTATTTATTTACGAAAAAAGCAATTTAAAATTACAAAATATTTAAAATATATTTCCATTCCAGATCCACTGGAAAAATTTTGATCTGGAACAGATAATAAATTACGCTTTACGAGAGTAGTACTCAATAACAAGTAGTTCGTTGATATTTAAAGCAACCCATTCTCTATCAATAACACCATTAACTTTACCAGTAAGATTATCTTTATCAAACTCTAAATGACTGGGAAGGTTAGCCAAACCGGGGTTAAGTAGATTATTTTTAACAATATTAACAGAGCGATCTCTTTTTCTAACACTTACGACATCACCAGGGCGACATTGATAACTAGCAATATCAACAACTTTACCATTAACCATAATATGACCGTGATTCACTAATTGACGAGCACCGGGGATAGTGGGTGCCATGCCAAGACGAAAAACGGTATTATCGAGGCGCATTTCTAATAATTGTAATAATACTTGTCCAGTAGAACCAGTCACTCGACGAGCTTTTTTAACATAACGAACTAATTGAGTTTCACTAACACCGTAGTTATAACGAAGTTTTTGTTTCTCTTCGAGACGGATAGCGTATTCAGAGCGTTTACGGCGGTTTTGTCCGTGTTGTCCGGGGGGATACTGACGACGAGCGTTTTTACGAGTTAAACCGGGTAAATCTCCTAAACGACGCACTACCCTCAAGCGAGGACCTGTATATCGAGCCATGCTTACTATTTTCTCCTTATATATTTTTTATATTTAGACCCAAATATACTATTTTACATTAAAAAAGTAAAAAGTACATAGAGATTGAAGAACTCCTCCCTATAGGAATTTTTCTCGACATTTTGTTAATGTAAAAATAGATAAGCTAGGACGCATCTAAGTTTACTGATTGAGAGAGGGAATAGGGAATAGAGACTAGATAATAGGTAACAGTTGTAGTTATTTTCAAGAATTAATAAAAAATGCAAGTTAAATACGTCTTAGGTTATTTAAAGTATTTTTTTAAATAGGGTTTGCTGAAAAAGTATTTTGATGAGGGTAGGTATCAGGTGTTAAGTTAAACAATGAAAAATCAAGGTTTTGAAGCGTTATCTCTTCAACAAATACACAGGTGTATTGTGAATAATCAGTAATAGTACCTCTATCTTCATCAAAACACTTTTTTATTATCTGCTAATTGCTGAATTTGCCTGACAACGGTTAAGGCAGAATAACTAACTCCTGCTGTGCCTTCCCCCGGATGGACAGAATCTCCTACTAACCATAAATTATTTATAGGAGTCCGAGGGGCAAAACTAAAGGGTGCAAATGTATTAATTCTTTGCCCTACTCCTCCCACAATGCCTTTTTCCCTTGCTGTATATTTATAAAAGGTGACGGGGGTTGCTGTCTCTTGATGAATAATTGTCTCTGGGGTAAGGTTAAAGTACTGTTTCAATCGATCGATCGTTTTATCAGTATAATCTTGTTTTAATGCCTCATAATCTTCTAGGGGAATATCCCACCAAAGGTTAATATCCGTAAAAGAAGAAGCGATAATAGTGGCTTTGCCTTCGGGTGCTCTGCCGTCTCCTTGTTTACTCACAGATACAAATAACGAATTAATCTCCCCTATTTCTCCTTCATAATCATATAAAAATTGCAGATGAGGAGGGCAATTATCAGGGATTGCAGTTCGATCGACCCCTAAATATATCACGAAAGCGCCACTGGCAGGAGGTAATTTTTGCACTCGTTGACTATAAGTCACAGGGAGATTTTCTGTCATGGTGACAAGGTTATTAACGGTTAAGTTACCGATAACGTGATGGGCTTTTTTCTCGATAATCTCTCCTGTTTTCAAATTTTTCACCGTGACACCCGTTGCTTTTCCTTTCTCCGTGTGAATTTTCTGCACTAAATGCCTCATGTATAGTTTACCGCCATATTTTTCTAACCCTTCCACCAATCGATCGCTCAAAACCTGCATACTGCCATTGAGATGATATAATCCTTGAGGAGATTGAGACACCGATAAAGCCGTAGCGCCATAAAGTAAAGCGGTTTCCTCCGTATCCACTTGAGAATATAACTTTAACTGCATATCAAGGAAAGTTTTTAAGCGTTTATCCTTGTGTAAACCGAATAACCTTAAAGCATCTGCCACCGTCATTAAAGAAAAAGGCACAGTAATCAAAGTATCTAACCGCAAGGCTTGAATTAATTGCCCTAAATCCCAGAGGTTGCGCGGTGGTATAATGGGATCTCGACTTTGAAAACGCCAACTAGCTTCAAAAAGTGTGTTAAATAATGCCCAAAATTTTTCACTGTTAGGAAATTGTCTTTCTCTTTCTAAACGCCATTTTTCAGAATTGCGCCATACCATTATCGGTTGTGTTTCTTGGGGTAAAAAAACCGCACAAGCTGGATCACATTCTGTCGCTGAAGGTATATCAAGATCGAGGGTTTCAAAAATGCGATGGTGAATACCTCCTACTTCTAACCCTGCAACTTGAGTTGCACCCACATCAAAAATAAAACCTTTGCGTTGAAAAGTGGAAGCACATCCCCCCGGTACAATAGCTTGATCATAAATGTTAACATCATAACCGTTACGAGCTAATAATGCTCCTGCTGTCAATCCGCCAATACCAGCACCAATAACTATTACTTCCTGTTTCTCTACCATATTTTTTGTTTATCAGTTCGATCTCTTTACAAATTTTAACATATTCAGAAGATTGAACAGAAGCAATATTGTAGGTTGGGTTAGTGGTAGCATAACCAAAGAATAATTTTATCATCTTCTTTCCGTAAAACAGACATCTTGCCTGTATCTTTATTCACTAGAAATTGATTTGAAATAGAAAGAAAATCTCAGTTGAATTTAATTTTTGCTAAGTTATAAGTGTTAGTTTTGAATAAACAAAAAAATATAATATATGATGCAGTTTATTGTCACCCTCATTGTCACGGCTATTTCCATGATAGTCACCGCCAGAATTATACCCGGTATAACCATTTCTACATTTCAAGCCGCTTTAATTGGTGCGTTCATTTTTGGCTTAGTGAATGCTATTGTTAAACCCTTGTTGATTTTATTCACCCTTCCAGCCACAATTCTCAGTCTGGGTTTATTCCTGTTTGTTGTTAATGCCCTTTGTTTTTGGCTAGTGGCTTATTTTACCCCAGATTTTAAAGTGAATGGTTTTTTTGATGCTCTTTTTGGTTCAATTTTAGTGTCTCTCATCTCTGGTTTTTTAAGTAACTTTTTTGACAAAGCATCTTAAATAAGCTAGTTTGCATTTAAGTTTAATGATGATGGTAGGGAAAAGGGAAGAGGGAAAAGGGAATAGTTAAGAGTTTCAATTATTTTCATGAATTAATCGAGGGCTATCGACTTACATGACGCAAAATTGAAGTGTGGTAGTAAAGATGATCTTCACTGATAAAAAGGTAAATTTAATGGGTCTTAACTTATCAGTTATAATATGGTAAATTTTTGTATGAGGAGAAATTATGGCAGTTCAATTACAACAGGCGATCGCAGTTGGTACATATATATTAAGACAGAAATTATTAGGTAGAAAAAAATTTCCCTTAGTGTTAATGCTCGAACCGCTATTTCGCTGTAACTTAGCTTGTCCGGGTTGTGGAAAAATTCAACATCCCCTTGAAATTCTGAAACAATATCTATCCCCTGAAGATTGCTTCAAAGCGGTGGATGAATGCGGAGCACCTGTGGTATCTATACCGGGGGGAGAGCCTCTTTTACATCCTCAAATTGGCGAAATTGTTAAGGGTTTAGTCGATCGAGCTAAATTTGTGTATCTTTGTACTAACGGTATTTTATTAGAGGAAAAACTACACTTATTTGAACCTTCTCCCTACTTAACCTTTAGTGTACATCTTGACGGTTTGCGGGAAACTCACGATCGATGTGTGGACAGAACAGGTGTATTTGATACCGCCGTAAAAGCAATTAAAACCGCTAAAGCAAAAGGATTTAGAGTTAGCACCAATACAACTGTATTTGAAGGCACTGATCCCCAAGAAATGAGGGAATTTTTAGATTTTCTCAACAGTCTTAACACCGATGGAGTGATGATTTCTCCCGGCTACAGTTATGAATGGGCTCCCGATCAAGAACACTTCTTAAAAAGAGAGCAAACGAAAGCATTATTTAGACAAATCCTCGAACCTTGGAAAAAAGGCACAAAAAACTGGAATTTTAACCATAATCCCCTCTTTTTAGACTTTTTAATGGGAGAAAAAGATTACGATTGCACCCCTTGGGGAAGTCCTAGTTATAGTGTTTTGGGATGGCAAAAACCTTGTTATTTATTGAATGAGGGCTATTATCAAAGCTATCAAGAATTATTAAACAACACTGATTGGGAGAAATACGGACAAAAAAGTGGTAATCCTAAATGTGCAGATTGTATGGTACATTGTGGCTACGAACCCACCGCCGCAATGGAAGCCCTCAAAATTGAAAACACCAGTCGAGCAATTACCAGTCTTTTTCGATAACCACAGGAAACACTTTTGTTAAATTGTGGCAACCTTTGCAAAAAATAAATAGAGGGTGCTGAAAAAGTATTTTGATGAGGGTAGGTATCAGGCATCAGGTATCAATCGAATCTATTAGACTTCTCCAATAATTAGAAAAATGAGGGTTGAAACCCTTACTACAAACCAATTAAAAATCTTTTCTGGAGATGTCTATTAGACATCTGGGAGAAAAACAGGCAAGATGCCTGTTCTACGGTGATAAAATCTATTACGATTCGATCGAGGCAAGGTGTCGTAAAATAGAGAAAATGACGAGTTCGATCGAATGACTAAGCTAGTAGTATTAAACTTAGGTGCAGGAGACTTAGAGAAGGGATTTTCTCACATTAGCGCACAATTAAGGTCAGATAACGGCACATTAGAACAATTTATCGGTGTTTTGCCTCCGAATCCAGAATTATCTCATCTTTATTTGCGCTGGAAACTACTTTATCAGGCTTTACATCAGCGTTTTGACGTGGTTAGACGCAGACTTTTTGAAGTAGAAAATCAAAGTTCTACTAATATTTCAGTGAAAGATTTTGAGTTATTATGTCAAGAAATTGAAACAAAATTTAACAATTGGTTAGATGACTCTCGTTTTTCTCCTATCGATAAAAAATTACGCACTAAATTAACTCCTGATAACGAAATTCAAATAATTATAGAAACAAAAGACCCAATTTTACAAGGTTTTCCATGGCATTTATGGCATTTTTTAGAAGATTATCCCCAAGCAGAAATTGGTATTAGTACCCCTGAATATAGTCATATAAATATTGGGAAAAAATCACGCAATAAATTAAGAATATTAGCTATATTAGGACATAGTCAAGGTATTAATATTGACATCGATCGAGCTTTAATTAACCAGATAAATAATGCTGAAATTACTTTTTTAGTTGAACCTAAATCAACAGAATTTCATCAAATCTTATGGGATGAAAAAGGATGGGATATGTTATTTTTTGCAGGGCATAGTCACACTAAAAATCATCAAGGAATTATCTTTATTAATCCTCAAGAAAGTTTAACTATTGGTGAACTTAAAACTGCTTTAAATAAAGCAATTCAACAAGGCTTAAATTTAGCGATGTTTAACTCCTGTGATGGTGTAGGATTAGCTCACGAATTGAGTAAATTAAATATTCCTCAAGTGATTGTCATGAGGGAGGGAGTGCCGGATTTAATTGCTCAAGAATTTCTGAAAAACTTTTTATCAGCTTTACAAAAAAATAAGTCCGTTTTTTGTGCCTTAAGGGAAGCTAGAGAGCGTTTACAAGCATGGGATAAAGACTTCCCTTGCGGTAGTTGGTTGCCGATGATTTGTCAAAATTTATCAGGATTTAATCTCGATATGAAAATAACTAATAGTTTAAAAGTTCATCCTAATTTACTTATTGATATATGGAGCAAAAATGATGAAATTGATTTAGATAATAGCATTTTATTTAAGAAAATTAAAGATACTAATATTTTAGTAAAATTTGTCGATATTACCAGTTTAAATGTGGACATCATAGTTAGTTCCGATGATACTTATTTGAGTATGGGAGGAGGAGTTTCTAGGGCAATTTTAGTTAAAGGTGGTAATGCTATTAAAGAAGATGCTAAGAAAAATATACCTTTAAATTTAGGTGATGTTGTCGTCACTACGGCTGGAAATTTATTAGCCAAATCTGTTTTTCATGCCGCCGTTTTAGACTATGAATTATATTATGGTGTTCAATCTCAAAAACCGACTATTAAAGTTATTCAAGAAGTAACAAAAAAATGTTTAGATATAGCTAAAACTGTCAATGCTAAATCGATCGCTTTTCCTGCTTTAGCTACGGGTAAAGGAAAATTAGCCCCCGAACAATCAGCGTTAGGTATAATGATTGAAATTATCAAGTTTCTTAAAAAACCTACATCGATAAAAGAGATTATTATTGCTTTATATCCTGATAATAAGATTAGCTCGATCGAACGGATTAGAAATCATTTTTTAAATCAGGTATCCCATTTTTTAGACATTTATTTGCAAATGGAAACAAGGGAGGAATTATTAACAGATTTAGAGAATATTTTTAAGGATTATCAACTAGATTTAGGCTTACAAATTATCTCCGAATATCAGGACAAACTCAAAGAAATAATGAATAATTGTACTGAGGATATTATTGAAGATTTTGAATAATAAAATATAGATAAGAAATGGACATTAAATAATTTAGTTAAGTGGGATTGTCATTGCGAGGCACGAAGCAATCTTCTGTAAATTATAGCAATCAAGAATCATTTATGAGAAATAAATTATCGAAGATACCATCACTCTTTCTTTTTCCTTTTCCTTATCATCATCAAAACACTTTTTCAGCAAACTCTAATTAAGATATACTTAACAAGGTCATAATTTGAGTATTTCAAACAATCCTCTTCCCTTTTCCCTTTTCCCTTTTCCCTTTTCCCTAGCTTTATCCATATCTTTTTTTTCCAGCCGAGTATAACAAATATTATGGAAATTTTAATTGTCGAAGACGAAAAAGAAATTGCTCAACTTATCAATAATTGTTTGACTAGAGAGGGATTTCAATGTCATGTTGTCTATGATGGATTATCCGCTTTAGAAAGTGCGAAAAAAATACAACCTGATTTGATTATTCTCGATTTAATGTTACCTAAACTTGATGGTTTGGAAGTGTGTAGTCGTTTAAGAAATCAGGCAATGACAAAAGACCCCTATATTCTCATGTTAACGGCAAAAGGAGAGGAGATCGATCGAGTCATTGGTTTATCGACAGGGGCGGATGATTACTTAGTGAAACCCTTTAGCCCAAGAGAATTAGTAGCGAGGGTGAGGGCATTACTAAGAAGAAGTATGCGTCATGGAGGGCAATCGCAAATTTATGAAACACCCCATTTTATAGTTAATTTAGACGAACATACCGCCCTTCGTAAAGTAGGAGGCAAAGAAGAAACCTTAGACTTAACAGCTTTAGAATTTAATTTATTAGCAGTATTTATTAATTATCCGAGTAAAGTGTGGAGTCGTACTCAATTAATTGATAAGTTATGGGGTGCAGACTTTTTCGGAGATGAAAGAGTCGTTGACACCCATATTAGACGTTTAAGGAAAAAAATAGAGCCTAATCCTGCCCAACCTTCGTTTATTAAAACCGTTGTCGGTGTCGGCTATAAATTTGAAGATGAGTAAAACAGGCATCTTGCCTGTGTCAATTATTTATTCCTAATCAACAAAGAATTATAAGCTAGTTAACCAACCGATTAAACCTTGCCCAGTAATCACTTCAAAGGCAATTAAGGAAATAAAACCAATCATGGCTAAACGTCCGTTTAATTGTTCAGAATATTTGTTAAAACCGAATTGTTGAGTAGAATCAACATACATTTTAGGCTCAATAGCGTAGTTATTCAAACGTCCTTGATCTTCAGTTACGAAAGTGTTTCTTGTTTGCATGATAATTAATGATATTTTTATGATTGCGTATATTAAGAATCATAACAATTATTTACAAAATATGTCAACCACTTGACAAAATTTAAGTTTTATGGTAATAAATTATTTTTTTTTAAGGTGGGTTTGGGTTTAATATATTAAACTCTTACATTCTTAATTCTTAATTCTTAATTCTTAATTCCCTAACAGCGTTCTAAAATAAAAACATTACCCTGATTTCCCCTTGCAATGCGGAGGGTTTCATCTAAATAGGTAATTTCTAACCACCCTTGAGGGTTATTGTTGCCTAAAATTCGATCGAACCAATTAAAGTTAAAATCGAAGGGTGGAAAATAATTTCCCGTTTCCATTTTTTTGATTAAATCTTTAGGGGAAAGATAGCCTAATAATCGTTGTAACCCGAAGATCGATCGTTGAAACTGTACATTAACTCTTTTGGTGGATACCGTCTCAAAATTTGCACTCACACTCACTAAACCTTCTAAAAAGGGTAAACCGATAATCTCCGCAATATTATAAATTTTAGTGCTTTCTGTACGGATACATTGATAAATTTCCCCTAAATGAGCTAAAGGAACATTATCTAGTCCTAAAATACTCTTACTGGTGGTGTATAGTAAACGCCAATCACCCTTTAAAAGTTCAGGACAATTTAAGGGGTTTTGAGTAGGATTATGATCTTCTAATTTCTCTACGGCAGTTAGAATATTGACTTTATCAATTTCCGATACCGATAATCCTCGATTAGTGTTTGCTACAATCTGTAATAACTCTGTTTTTAAACTCATAATGATCGATCGAACTTTAAATGCTATAATGACAAATTGCCCTATTAACTATATTATTAGTTTATGAAAAATCCTGCCTTGCGTAAAGAGAAACGTTACGAACCTGCTCCTGTAATTCCCCTTAAGCAAGATGGTTCTCTTTTAGATTGGTTAGAAGCAAATAATCGTATTATTTACCGAGAAGAAAAAGAAGATAAAATAATGGCGGTAGATTTATCGGAAGAAGAAGAAATCTCAGATCTCATCGAAGGTGAAGACGATGACTTCGATACTGATTTAGATGATTTAGATGCTGATCTTGACGATGATAGTGATCTAGGTGATCTAATTTAACTCATTTTAATTGATATTTTTAGGACTCACGCACCAATAAGCTAAAACTCATTTGCTGTCGGCAAACACAAGACAGATGGACTCCGGAGATAGAGTTATTAATTTCTAATTCAATTATATGCAAGTTAAATGCGTCTTAGTTTAACAATATTTTGTCATTCCGAGAGTAGCGAAGGAATCTCTATTCCCTGATTTTTAGTATAAGTGTGTAACTTCAAATTTTAATGAAATCCGTAAAACAGGCATCTTGCCTGTGTATTTTTCCCATACCTTAGCAAGTTAAATTAAATATTATGAATAATCAAAAAATTAGAGTCGGAGTCTTAGGTTTTGGTGGATTAGGACAAGCCGCCGCCAGAATCCTTCAGCAAAAATCTGAAATGTGTTTAGTCGCCGTAGCAGATCAAAAAGGCTATGCTTACAATCCAGAAGGTTTAAATCCTGATACCTTAATCCCTACTTACCACGATCGAGGTTCAAGCGGTTATTTACCCGAATACGGCGTTTTAAGCAATAATAGCATCGCTGATTTAATTACTCAAGCCCAAGTGGATGGTTACTTTTTAGCGTTACCCAACTTACCTAATACCTTTATGGCGGATGTTACCCGTCAATTCATCGCTTCGGGATGGCAAGGGGTTTTAGTGGACGCCTTAAAACGTACCAGTGCGGTTGAACAACTCTTAACCTTACAAAAAGAACTCTCAGAATCTGGTATCACTTATTTAACAGGTTGTGGAGCTACCCCCGGATTATTAACGGCAGTAAGTTCGATCGCAGCCCAAAGTTTCACCGAAATTCATCAAGTAAAAATAACCTTTGGAGTCGGTATTGCCAACTGGGAAGCCTATCGTGCCACCATCAGAGAAGATATTGCTCACTTACCCGGGTTTGATGTGGATAAAGCCAAAGCCATGACAGACGAAGAAGTAGAGGAATTTTTAGACAAAACTAACGGTATTCTGACTCTGGAAAACATGGAACACGCTGACGATATAATGTTGGAATTAGCAGGAATATGCGATCGATCTCAAGTTACCGTAGGCGGTATCGTTGACACCCGTAACCCGAAAAAGCCCATTAGTACAAATGTTAAGATAACTGGAAGAACCTTTGAAGGCAAAATTTCTACTCATACCTTCACATTAGGAGACGAAACCAGCATGGCGGCTAACGTTTGCGGACCCGCTTTTGGTTACTTGAAAGCAGGTATCAGACTTCATCAGCAAAACCTCAAAGGCTTATTTACCGCCGCCGAAGTTATGCCTTTATTCGTTCGTTAAAAAATGAAGAATTGAGAATGAAGAATTGAGAATAATGTAGGGGTTTAATATATTAAACCCACCCCCATCAAAAAATCACTATTCACTATCCACTATTCACTATTGATGAATTTACCCCATAAAAAAATCGGTGTTGCGGTTATTGTCAGCGAAGAAGGACAAATTCTGATCGATCGAAGATTACCCACAGGTTTAATGGCGAATTTGTGGGAATTTCCAGGGGGAAAAATCGAGCAAGGAGAAACTCCCCAAGATTGCATTAAACGAGAAATCAAAGAAGAATTAGGCATCACCATTGAAGTCGATCGAGCCTTAACAGAGATTACCCACAACTATAGTGAATTTATCGTCACCTTATATGTATATGTTTGTAGAATTATAGAAGGAGAACCGCAACCTTTAGAATGTTCAGAAGTTCGTTGGGTAACATCCAGTGAGTTAAATAATTTTGAATTTCCCCAAGCAAATCAAGAAATCATTGACTTATTGCAAAAAAATCTTAAACTCAATTAATATTGTGAAAATATCTGTTTAAAGTTATACTTAACCTTGACTTAAATTAAGGCACACAAAGGGAAAAAGATGTCCAATATTGAAAAATTACAACCAGCAAGTAAAGGCGATACTTTAATGTATCAACCCTATTACGGAAAAGAACTACATGAGATATTGCCCTATGCTTTAAGTCTGTATCAACAAGGATTTTTAGAAGGGGAAAGGGTAATTGAAGGACAAAAAAATATTCCTTTCGTAGCAATTTGGTATGTGTCAAGATTACCTGCTGAACCCACAAGATGTCGTATTCAATTTAATGGTAGTGCAGATTTGAGTTATGAAGTCAACTTGTCTAATTCAGAATTTATAGAATATTTGATTGTATTGATTAAAAATTTTAAAGAGTCTCGTCAAACGGATTTTTCCCAAAAATTTTACCGTAAACTTTTACGTCTTGATGATTAAACTAACATCTAGTTATCGATCGTAGACTTGATATTGATCGTAGTTGAAATATACAGTGCAAGTCAGTGCGTCACTCCCCTCGATGGTTGGTAAACGTAGTTATAATCGTCGAAGTGTTAATTATTAATTATTAATTATTAATTATTAATTATTAATTATTCATTATTCATTATTCATTTTTTTCAATTGTCATGTAAATTTGAAAAACGTTTTACGGTAATTGATCTCAATGTTATTATCGAATTGCAACTATTTTTACAGTTTATACTATAAATATTTGATACAGAGTAAATATTATGACTCCACAAACAATATCTCCCGTAGTCTTGGTAATTTTGGACGGTTGGGGTTATCGGGATGATGAGCAAGATAATGCCATCGCCCTCGCAAAAACTCCTGTCATGGATAGTTTATTAGAAGTTTATCCGAATACATTAATTAACGCATCAGGCAAAGCCGTAGGATTACCCAACGGACAAATGGGTAATTCTGAAGTAGGACATTTGAATTTAGGAGCAGGAAGGGTTGTACCTCAAGAATTAGTAAGAATCTCCGATGCAGTGGAAGATGGTTCAATTTTTAAAGACCCGATTTTAGAAGGGATTTGCCATGATGTCATCAAATCCAAAGGAAAACTGCATTTAATGGGATTATGTTCTGATGGGGGGGTACATTCCCATATAGATCATTTACTGGGATTACTGGATTTAGCTAAATTACAAGGAGTTTCTGAAGTTTGTGTTCACGTTATCACCGATGGTAGAGATACGAACCCTAATGACGGCATAAACTATGTTAAAGCCATTGAAGAACATATTGCGAAAATTGACATCGGTAAAATTGTTACTGTATGTGGACGTTATTATGCAATGGATCGAGATCGACGTTGGGATCGAGTCAAAAAAGCCTATGATTTATATACCATAGATAGTACTCCAGATACAAGAACCGCCGTACAAGTACTAGAAGATTCCTACAAGGAAAATATCAACGATGAATTTATTGAACCAGTGCGCATTGCCAAAGGGGCAGTAGAATCTGGGGATGCCGTAATTTTTTATAACTTCCGTCCCGATCGAGCTAGACAATTATGTTATGCTTTCACTATGGACGATTTTAATGGTTTTGAACGGAAAAAAATATACAACCTTCATTTCGTCACCTTTACCCAATATGATCCTAATTTACCCGTCAAAGTTGTTTTTGAACCTCAACAATTAACTAATATTTTAGGGGAAGTCATCGCTAATGCTGGATTAAAACAATTTCGTACCTCAGAAACGGAAAAATATCCCCATGTTACTTACTTTTTCAATGGTGGATTAGAGCAACCTTTTGAGGGTGAAGATCGAGAATTAGTACAAAGTCCGATGGTGACAACCTATGATAAAGCACCTGCTATGTCAGCAGTAGAATTAACTCAAGTTGCTTCCGATGCCATTGCTAAAGGTATTTATTCGATGGTAGTCATAAACTACGCTAATCCTGATATGGTAGGACACACAGGCAAATTAGATGCCGCTAAAAGTGCGATCGAAACCGTAGATAAGTGTTTAGGAAAACTCTTGAAAGCCATTAGTCAAGTGGGAGGCACAGTACTAATTACAGCAGATCATGGTAACGCAGAATACATGAAAGACGAAAACGGCAATCCTTGGACAGCACACACTACTAATCAAGTACCATTTATTTTAATCGAAGGAGAAGGACGTAAAATAGAAGGTCATGGCGGTAATGTGAAACTAAGAGAAAATGGTAAATTAGCAGATATTGCCCCCACTATTTTGGATATTTTACAACTACCTAAACCCCAAGAAATGACAGGAGTGTCTTTAATTGCCAAACCAGAATACGATGTGAAAAAAAGCCGTACCCCCGTGAGTATTTCTGTTTGAAAAAAAGTTACCCATAGCCACTAAATGTAGGGTGGGCATTGCCCACCAACCACTATAAAGCAATATAATTGTTTTTTGCGAGAACTAATAAACTTCATCATGATTGCCAATGGTTTGTAAAAAAATAGCCTGTTTTTGCTCATATTCAACAAATTTAAAAATAATTCTTAAATCATAAGTTACACTACAAGCATAAGAATCTTTAAGCTCTCCTTTTAATTTATGGGTTTTTAATTGAGACTGAAATGGATCAGAAGACAAAAGAATCAGTGTATTTTGAATATTTTGAGCGAGTAAAGGTTGTTTTTTGACAATTTTTCGGGCATTTTTAATAAAAACATTGGAACGTAATAACAAAAAAGTCATGAAAGAATTTCCTCCATGATTTGTTCGGGTGTAAATGCTTGACATTTTCCCTCCGCAAATTCTTGTTCAGCTTCTCTGACATCTTTGACTAATTCAGCTCGTTTTTGCTCAAGAAGACGATTTTTTAAAATTTGAATTAAAGTTTCTTGATCCTCTAAAGAAAGTTGTTGTGAGGCATCTAATATTTCAGAGAAAATTTCTTGTATCATAATTTTGTGAATTTATGCTTAGTTCTGTCTTTTTAATTATAAATCGAACATACTAGCCTTCTAAAATTCGATCGAGCTTTTATATACTTTTAAATTATCGTTATGTATAAAAATCCCATTGCTTTTATTGGTTTAGGTGTCATGGGTTCACCTATGGCTCAAAATCTCGTTAAACATCAATATAATGTTAAAGGTTGGAATCGTACTCTCGATCGATCGCTTGTAACCCAAGCCCAAGAAAATGGAGTTGAGATTGTGACTACCATTGCAGAAGCCGTCAAAGATGCAGATTTTGTCTGTATTTGTGTCAGTGATGTCCCCGATGTCAAAGAGGTGGTTTTTGGAGAACAAGGAATAGTTCATTTTGCTAAACCTGACAGCATCATTATTGATTTTAGTACGATCGGACCCCAAGCAGTTCAAGAGATTAATGATCAATTTCGATCGAAAGGCTTACACTTTATGGATGCACCCGTGTCGGGGGGAGATATTGGAGCTCAAAACGGCACATTAACAATTATGGTAGGAGGAGAAAAAAGCGATTATGAAAAATCCCTCCCCATTTTAAAAACAATGGGCAAAAATATTATTCATTGTGGCGATGTGGGTACAGGACAAGCTGTAAAACTTTGTAATCAGGTACTGGCTTCTATTCACATGATGGCGATTTGTGAAGCGATGGAGTTAGCAAAAACCTTAAATATTGATCCTGAATTGATGATTAAAGTTTGTAGTACAGGAGCGGCAGGTTCTTGGGCATTATCGAATCTAGCACCCAAAATAGCTTCCTCCGATTTTGCCCCCGGTTTTATGATTAAACACATACTCAAAGATTTACGTTTAGTGCAAGAAAGCCTTGAAAATGACACCTTACCAGCTACGAATTTAGCGACTCAAATGTTTAAAACTGTTGAACAGTTAGGTGGTACAGAACAAGGTACACAAGCCATGATTCGTGCCTATCAGGATTCGATCGAAAAATGACATCTTTTTGTTTAATTTGCGGAAGGCATAGGGTATAAAATTTTTCTTTTCTCAAAAAGTCTTTATCTTCTTTATGCCATCAGGGTTTTACCTTTTTCTTTTTCTGAGAGCCTTACGCTCCTTACTCTGTAATGATTTCAGCTATTTTACTGGACATTTCGATCGACTCTATTGTAGAATTATGACTAGCCTTCCGCAAATGCACCTTGAAAACTTTACCTATCAAAGGGTTCGATCGTGGGCGGTTTAAACTATAATTAATACCTATTAGGGATTGAAACTTCTAAGTATTCCCTTATCTTGTATTCCCATTAGTAAGGCGTTTAAACTATAATTAATACCTATTAGGGATTGAAACTTCTATTAAATATTTCTTTAATGATGGTAGTTAAGTTTAAACTATAATTAATACCTATTAGGGATTGAAACTTTTTGGATTAGTTCACTACCCTTTAATTCTTTGTTTAAACTATAATTAATACCTATTAGGGATTGAAACATCAATATCTTGTTAAGGGTGTTCCCGTTACCCGTGTTTAAACTATAATTAATACCTATTAGGGATTGAAACTTATTAATAGGGATTTATTACCGTCTTTATAAAAATGTTTAAACTATAATTAATACCTATTAGGGATTGAAACCTTAACCACTTAACCTGATTGCCTAATCTTCTCATGTTTAAACTATAATTAATACCTATTAGGGATTGAAACAGATGTTTATTCTCACAATCTTATCTCTGGAGAAAGTTTAAACTATAATTAATACCTATTAGGGATTGAAACACCACATCACCATTATACCCTATTCCGCACTTTTAAGGTTTAAACTATAATTAATACCTATTAGGGATTGAAACTAGGGTAGAGGAAACATCGGAGGGTACGGTAGAAGTTTAAACTATAATTAATACCTATTAGGGATTGAAACATGCAGGACTTTGATGAGAGAGCAGTAACCCATAGTTGTTTAAACTATAATTAATACCTATTAGGGATTGAAACGTACACTAAGAAACGAGGTTTTTATGATCAATAGGTTTAAACTATAATTAATACCTATTAGGGATTGAAACATGTCCGTGAAAGTGAAGATAAACGAGAAAAGAGTTTAAACTATAATTAATACCTATTAGGGATTGAAACACAATGTTAATTCTGGAGATGCAGGATTAGTATTTCTCGTTTAAACTATAATTAATACCTATTAGGGATTGAAACTAATTTAGGTACTAAGTTTTACGGACTCGATCGAACGTTTAAACTATAATTAATACCTATTAGGGATTGAAACATTCAATCTGATATACCTAACAATAGTATCAATATTGTTTAAACTATAATTAATACCTATTAGGGATTGAAACATGTCAAGAATTGGACTGAATTAGGGCATAAACAAGGTTTCGGTTTAAACTATAATTAATACCTATTAGGGATTGAAACTCATTCTAACCAAATAAACATAGATTATGTTAAAGTTTAAACTATAATTAATACCTATTAGGGATTGAAACATTATCGTAAATATTTAATTGCGCTGATATTTGCGAATCGTTTAAACTATAATTAATACCTATTAGGGATTGAAACTTGATTCATCATGCTACCAAGAATAAAGAGAATCGTTTAAACTATAATTAATACCTATTAGGGATTGAAACAAAAAACGAATAGCTATGAAGTAGTAATAATGGGTATGTTTAAACTATAATTAATACCTATTAGGGATTGAAACATTGGGTATTAATTCGGGCGGTGATACTGGAGGCGTTTAAACTATAATTAATACCTATTAGGGATTGAAACATATTGTCCTAATTTTATAATCTCAGGAAAATATAGTTTAAACTATAATTAATACCTATTAGGGATTGAAACAGTACCCTCTGCTAAAAAAAGCAATTAGTAAATAATGTTTAAACTATAATTAATACCTATTAGGGATTGAAACTAATTAAAATTGCTTTTTGTTGAGATTTATTACAATTTTTGTTTAAACTATAATTAATACCTATTAGGGATTGAAACTTTATCTAATTGATGACAAAACATCTTAGGTACTCCAATTGTTTAAACTATAATTAATACCTATTAGGGATTGAAACCGAAAACTTCATATTCTATTCTTGTCCCTACTCTTTGTTTAAACTATAATTAATACCTATTAGGGATTGAAACAAGGCAAAATTGCAGAAAGAGAGAGATTTAGCCCTTGTTTAAACTATAATTAATACCTATTAGGGATTGAAACGTTAGTGGACTCTGAAAGCCTTACACAGTACCGAGTTTAAACTATAATTAATACCTATTAGGGATTGAAACGCAATGATTTAACCGATGATCAAGCGGATCAACTTGTTTAAACTATAATTAATACCTATTAGGGATTGAAACGCGATCGAAACGTGGTTGTTATACCCTGCAAACTGGTTTAAACTATAATTAATACCTATTAGGGATTGAAACAATGTTGACACTTTCACAGCTAAAACTCAAAGAATTGTTTAAACTATAATTAATACCTATTAGGGATTGAAACTGGGATGTAGTAATTAATCCTTATATCCCTAATATTGTTTAAACTATAATTAATACCTATTAGGGATTGAAACAAAATACAGGCAACTTTATCGAGGTTGATTAGGGTAGAAGCTGTTTAAACTATAATTAATACCTATTAGGGATTGAAACACATTGCTTACATTCCAATTATTCAATGGTTGGTAGAAGTTGGTTAAACTATAATTAATACCTATTAGAGATTGAAACTTAACAATACGGTTATAATTGTCAAAACCATAGTTAAATAAAGAGTAGCTATATTTCAAGCTACTTTGAATTATTTAAGGATTAGGGAAAAATGCAATTTTGCCAAGAATAGCTAAGATACCTCCTGTTAATACTCCAAAAATACCTAAAAACCCCAAAGTTAAAGTATTAAAACGGTTATTCATGGAGGTTTCTAACTTTTCTATTTTGCTTTCTAGCTTTGTTTCGACAGCATCTATCTTGTTGTCTAATTTGTCAATTTTTGAGTCTAGTTTTTCGATTTTGGCATCGATACTTTTATCGAGATGGTCGATTTTTGTCTCAATCTTGTTGAGTACATCAATTAAGCTAACTTCGATCGTTTGTGCCATAATAAAATATCCTTAGTTTTAGATTAATGCGAAAGGAGTAGTTGAGAGCTACTCTTTTTGGTTTAATTTTAACCTATACTTTATGAAAGTTACGCAGTTGTATCAAAAATCAAGGGCTTGAGATTCCTTCGCTACTCTCGGAATGACAAAATATCGTTTTCCACTAGATTTTTAAACTATTACCACTTAACTATTAGACATTGAAACAAGGTACAATATTAGTCTCGGTAAAGGCTTTTTTTGGAGTAGAAAATCATTGCAGATTCAAGATTTAATTGAAATAGGTACGATCGTATCACCTCAAGGCATCAAAGGGGAGTTAAAGGTAAAAACCGATTCAGATTTTCCGGAACGTTTTGAGAAATCGGGGAATCGTTGGTTACAGGTACAACCCCATCAATCCCCCCAAATGGTGGAATTAGTGAGGGGAAGACAAGTTCCTAATAAGAATATTTTTATTATAAAATTAGCAGGAATAGACGATCGAAATCAGGCGGAAAGTTTGCGCGGTTGTAAGTTATTTGTGGACAAGCTCGATCGACCTTCTTTAGAAGAAGAAGAATATCACATTGCCGACTTAATTGATTTAGAAGTATTTAATCAAGAAACAGGGGAAAATATTGGCATTGTCACCGATGTTTTTAATGCAGGAAACGACATTTTAGAAGTCACATTGCATAAACAACCCGAAGCCGTTGCCGATGTTATTCCCGACTTAGAAAAAATCAGTCGAGTATCGAAAAGAAAAAAAATCAAAGTCAAAAAATCAAAACCTGTGACGGTGTTAATTCCCTTTGTGAAAGATATTGTACCAGTGATTAATCTTCAAGAAAAACGTATAGAAATTAATCCACCAAAAGGCTTATTAAACTTAGATTCGATCGAAGAAATTAATAATGAATAACGCCACTTTTATCTGCACTTTTCTCACTTTCTGAAGTGAACTACCCACACTGACCTGACGGTACAGTGTTGGCTTCTAGTATCCCCTTAAGGACTGCTAGAACTTCCTTCGTGGTACTCTCGGTTGAAGATTTAGTAATTTTCCCACTACGGCGATTTATCGTCGGGAACAGTTCCAGCCCGACTGTTAAACTAAGCTCAGATGTCACCATCTGAACTCGTCTTCAGAACTGTGCATGAGAGTTTCCACCTCACACAGCTCCTCTCTGATAAAACCCTTGTCATGGGTACGATTCAGACTACCATCTTTGGCAGTCTTATCATCGTGACAATGTCTGTGAAGTACTTATAGATTATTATACATATCCTTTCCGCCTTTTGACTTCGGGATGATGTGGTCGATTTCTAACAAGTCATCATTTTTAAAGTTGAGTCCACAGTGATTACACTTCCCTTTCTGTCTCTTAAGCAAAGTAGCCATTCTGGTTGAGATTTCAGGGTGTTTTCCTATACGGGATGTCCAATAAATCCAGTCCCCATCAAAGGGTGATTTCTCTCCCTTGACTTTGGTGTGTCTTTTGATTTCCGTTTCGCTATGGTTTAGGAGTCTTATTCCATCTTCATCTCTAGTGGAAAACACCCATGTTCTCAATCCGTGAGTATGCCAGTATTTACGGCTCACCCATGATTTCGATTTATTGGGATGTCTTCTTTCCGTCCATCTTTTTGTTAAACTAAGCCAAGTCCTCATGAACTTGACTCGTTTTCAAAACCGTGCTTGAGACTTTCACCTCACACGGCTCCTCTCCGATAAACCCCTTGTCATGGGTACGATTCAGACTACCATCTCTAGTCGTCTTGTCATCGTGACAATGTCTGTGAAGTACCTGTAGATTGTTATACATATCCTTTCCACCTTTCGATTTGGGGATGATGTGGTCGATTTCTAACAAGTCTTCACTATTAAAGTTGAGTCCACATTGATTACATTTCCCTTTTTGTTTCTTGAGTAATGTTGCCATTCTCGTTGAAACTTCAGGGTGTTTTCCTCTACGAGATGTCCAGTAAATCCAATTTCCGTCAAAAGGTGATTTCTCTCCCTTGACTTTGGTATGTCTTTTGATTTCCGTTTCGCTATGGTTTAGGAGTTTCATTCCATCTTCATCTCTGGTTGAGAACACCCATGTTCTTAATCTTTGGGTTTTCCAGTATTTCTTTCTGACCCATGATTTCGTTTTATGGGGATGTCTTCTTTCCGCCCATCTTTTAAGTTGTTGATAAATTAGGTGGTCACATTTTGTGTAAGTTTCCTTACTGCATACAGTACTATAATAATTTGCCCATCCCCTTATGATAGGGTTGAGTTCCTTAATTAAGTCAATTTGTGAACTTGATTTGTGTTTCCTAATTACATCCCCCACTTTTTTAATATGAGCTTTGATTTTTTCTTTTGATGGTTTTATGATGGTTTTAAAACCAAGTGGCACACTTTTGGTATTTTTTCCTGTGTGTGTTTTCCCAACTTCGTGTTGTTGGATATTAAATCCTAAAAAGTCAAAGCCTATATTTCCTTCGTACTCGTTGAGTGTGTGTGAGATACGGGTTTTGCTTGGTTTTAATTCAAGTCCTAAGTTTTTCAACCAGTTTTCGATAATTTCTTTGCATTGAATGATTCTCTCTATATTTTTATGTAATATTACAAAGTCATCTGCATATCGGATTATGTTGAGAGATTGTTCATTTTTGCTTTTGTTTCCTTCCCATGTACGAGCAAACTTTTTGAGTTCTAGTTCCAAACCGTGTAAGGCTATGTTGGCTAATAAAGGAGAAACAACTCCTCCTTGCGGTGTGCCTTCGTTTGTTGGAAATAGTTGTTTACCCTCCATGTATCCACTTTTCAGCCATGATTTAATTTCCTGTCTTAATTGTGGATAGGTTTCGAGTTTTGCGAGTAATTTATCGTGGTCGATTCTGTCGAAGCACTTGGCAATATCTGCGTCCAATACAAATTTTGGTTGTTTGGATATGCTTATGACTCATTGTTCGATTGCATCGTGACATGACCTTGCTGGTCGAAATCCATAACTATTCGGTTCAAATTTTGCTTCCCATTGGGGTTCTAGTGCTAGTTTGACAAGACATTGTTTTATTCTATCCTCCATACAAGGTATCCCCAGTGGTCTAGTTTCGCCGTTAGGTTTAGGTATGTTCACCCTTCTTGTGGGTTTACATTTGCCTCTGAGTTTTAATTGACCAATTATATCAAGACGTTGCTTCGGGGTCAGTGATTTAACACCATCCACACCAGCAGTCTTATTGCCTTGATTATCCTGAGTTACTCTTCTGGTTGCTAGAAGTTTGCCGTAATAGGATTTTACGAGTAATCTTTGTAAGCTGTGAACCAACTTGACATCTCCACGCTGACTCGCTCTGTAAATTCGCTTCTGTAATCGAAATATCTGTTTTTCCACAATCTTCCAATTAATAGAAGACCATGTGTTCCAGTTATTTGCTTTATCAATCGATTTTCTCGTTGTCATAATTTTATTACTTCATTGACTTTACATTGTTTATCAAAGTGACTACGTCAGCATATCCTTTACATTACATAAAGGCGTTGGCTTCTTAGTCAATCCCACTTCCCATAACCTTACGCTGGTTACTACTCAAAGTATTCGACCTCTTTGAGAGATTATGAGAGGTTATCTCGTTCCCTATATCCTTCCGTCAATCTATTGATTGCGGTATTACTCAACCTTAGACTTCCTCTATCCACCGCCTCTGTGTATTTGTCCCCAGTTCAGAATTATTAATCTGCTGGTACATTAGTGATTACCTTTTTGGTCTAGCCTATCAGCCTTATTTGGCTAGTTAGAAGTGACGATGGTTCATACGAGGATTCCTTGTGTAGTCATAGTTGATTTGCTCGATGGGGTTCCAGATTAGGCTTCCAGTTACCACCTTTTAATCCAGCTTCAGCGTATGGTTTACCAAACACCAAGTCACTGTGGATTATGCTGTCACGTTGACAATAACGGGTAAGATTTTCACTTACAAGGATATAGAGTTGTCAAGGTACGTTAGGTATAATTGCTGTTCGGTAATCCGTACTAAGGATGTTCGGTTATCCACACGAGGCTTTGTAACGAAATCTTAACAATTAACCAATTTTTCACTGTTCTTTAGGTATTCCTACCTATTGGTTAGTGAGTTATTGAACTGTCGAGGTTCTTAACGTTTTGCCCTTCGAGAATCGCCTCTAGGGGCTTTGAAATTCTCTCTAGGTCATTTCATACCTTGCTAGTGTTTATAAGGCTTAAAAAAAGAGGTTTTAAGCGTCTATTTCACACTAAACGAGTCGCACAATAATATTTTCTCCAAAACCCCCCACAAGGGTGTCTGGTAATCCTGTTCCTCGAATCGATAAAGGTACATTAGAAGCAACATATAGTTGTACATCATTGCCATTGCCGATGTTTTCAAAGAGGGGATCATCTGCATTTCCCTGATAAGTAATCATAATATTTGCTGAACCAATGGTTGCGACAACATCTCCTTCGGCTAATCCACTGAAAGTTCCGTTGACAATATCATCGTCATCATTATCAATGAGAGTATAAATATTGCCGATAATGGGGGTATAATCATTTAAGTCTAAATCTAAGGTGGCATTGTTTAAGTTGACTGCTCCTGTTAGATTAATCGTGTCAAAACGACTTTCAGAAGTGTTATAACTAAATTGAATAGTATCATTGAGATTTAGGGTGTTTGCTGTAATATTTACTGTTGCGCCCAATGTGATAATTCCCATATCAACATCTTGATCTGAGTTGATGTAAACATCATTGTTGGTGCTAATTTGGCTATTATTTTCTAAGTTGATGGTGTTACCTAACAGACTAATTTGTCCTGTATTGCTGATGACTGAGGTATTTTCTAACAAATTGATTCCGAATCCTGATGCTGTTTTCCCTGTCATTCCTGTTATGGTGATGTTCCCACTGTCAGATTCGATCGAACTACCGTCAATGAAAATACCACTGCCCGAATTAGCGATGCCCGACAGTTTAATCTCACCTTGGGCTTTAATATTACTACCACCAGCATAAATGCCTCGGTTTTCTCCTGTAACATTAATGTCGATCGAACCTCCCTTCGATGTAACAGAACTTCCCCCTAAAAACACTCCATCGGATGACGTACCATCACCTGTTAGTTTAATATCACCTTCTGCAGTAATGTTACTACCACCTGCATTAATACCAGTGTTTTTTCCCGTACCATTGATTTCGATCGTACCTGCGTTAGTGCTAACAGGATTTCCTCCTAAAAAGACACCATCGGATGACTTACTATTTCCCGTCAATGTGATGCTATTCTCTGCCTTTATCGACTCACCAACGGCAAAAATACCATAGATTTCCCCAGTACCATCAATCTCGATCGAACCTCCCTTCGATGTAACAGGACTTCCTCCTAGATATACTCCATTGAATGATGTGCCATCACCTGTTAGTTTAATATCACCTTCTGCTGTGATAGTACTACCACCTGCAAAAATACCATTTTCACCACCTGTAGCATCAATGTCGATCGAACCTTGATGGGAGATAATGGATTTTCCTCCTAAATTGACACCATTGTTTGATGTGCCTTCACCGATGAGGGTAATGTTTCCTTTTGCATTAATATCGCTACTACCTGCATTAATACCATTACTACCACCCTTACCATCAATGTCGATCGTACCTGCTTTGGAAGTAACAGGACTTCCTCCTAAACTGATTCCATCGGATGACGTGCCACTACCTGTTAGTTTAATATCATCTTCTGCGGTAATGTCACTACCACCAGCATTAATACCAATGTTTTCTCCCGTACCATTGATGTCGATCGAACCTGCTTGAGAGGTAATGGAGGTACTGCCTAAATTGACTCCATCGAATGTTGTGCCGTCACCGATTAACGTAATGTTTCCTTCCGCTTCAATCTTACTACCACCAGTAGAAATACCATAGCTTCCTACCGTACCATTGATCTCGATCGTACCTGAATTGGAGGTAACAAGGCTTCCTGTTAAAAAGACTCCATCTGATGATGTACCTTTACCTGTCAGGGTAATATTACCTTGTGCTATCAAGTCACTACCACCGACAAAAATGCCATCGTCACTAGCGTTACCAGTGAGGTCGATCGTACCTTCATCAGAAGTAATCTTACTACTATTAACCCAAATTTTTCCTTGGGCAGTTACATTGATGTTTCCTTTAGCACTAATATTTTGATTAATGGTAATGGAGTCTGTGGCACTTAAGTTAACTTGCCCATTAGTAGCGGTGACACCGCTTAATCCTTCTACTGTATCGATAGTTAAAGCAC
>NZ_JBLZFY010000053.1:0-29493 GCF_050753365.1 Geminocystis sp. CENA526 | reverse complement strand
TTTTATCTTTTAAATTTTATTTTATTATACTCGATAATAATGAATAATTAGAGACTATTACTTAACAACTATCAACTATTAACTATTAATTATTATGAGTATCGTAAAATTACCCGGTTTACAAATGCTGATTGAAGAAATCAGTAAAAGTCACAATTTACCTCGAACTTCTGTGCAAGAAGCCTTGAGAGAGGCATTATTTAAAGGTTATGAGCGTTTTCGTCGATCGAAACACAATGAGTCATTCCCCGATGATTATTTCAGTAATTTTCGCTTAGAATTAGACATCGAAGAAGAAGGCTTCCGAGTTTTAGCCTTAAAAATGGTAACAGAAAACGTTGAAAATACCGATCATCAAATCGCCCTAGTCGATGTGAGAGAATTTAATGAAGATGTCGAGTTAGACAATGAAGTTTTAGTGGATGTTACTCCCGAACAAAAAGACTTCGGACGCATGGCGGCGATTCAAACAAAGCAAGTATTACAACAAAAACTCAGAGATCAACAACGATCGATCATTCAAGAGGAATTTAAAGAATTAGAAGGGGCAGTCTTAACCGCCAAAGTCCTGCGTTTTGAAGGAAAATCAATTATTATGACCCTACAAAGTGCCTACGGAAGACCAGAAGTGGAAGCGGAATTGCCTTTCCATGAACAAATTAGTAGTGACAATTATCGTGCTAATGCTTCCTTCAAAGTGTATCTCAAAAAGGTACGAGACGGTTCTCAAAGAGGACCTCAATTAGTAGTATCCCGTGCGGATGCTGGTTTAGTAGTGTATCTTTTCGCTAATGAAGTACCAGAATTAGAAGAAGGTGTGGTGAGAATTGTGGCGATCGCCAGAGAAGCAAATCCCACGAATCCAAATATTTCAGCGCGTACTAAAATTGCGGTGGATACCCTCGAAAGAGATGTTGATCCTGTAGGCTCTTGTATTGGAGCTAGAGGTTCTCGTATTCAAGCCGTAGTCAATGAATTGAAAGGAGAAAAAATCGATGTAATTCGTTGGTCGCCCGATCCGGGTACTTATATTGCCAATGCTTTGAGTCCAGCGCAAATTGATTTAGTAAAATTAATTAATCCCGAAGAAAGACAGTCGATCGTTGTAGTTCCTGATAATCATTTAAGTTTAGCGATCGGTAAAGAAGGGCAAAATGTTCGTTTAGCTGCTCGTTTGACGGGATGGAAAATCGATATAAAACGCAAATCTCAATATGTTGATGAAGAATCCGAATAAACATAAAAATTATCGCCGTTGTATCAGTTGTCATCTCATCGGAGATCGATCCTTATTTTGGCGTATTGTCAAAAATCATCCCCATCATAATATTACCTTAGAACAGGGCATGGGTCGATCGGCTTACCTGTGTCCTCAAGCCTCTTGTCTGCATTTAGCGCAGAAAAAAAAGCGTTTGTCTAGGGCATTAAAAACGGAAATCCCCCCTGAGATTTATGAAGAATTATGGCAAAAATTACCCGAAAAATAATGAATAATGGAAAATTAAGAATAGAGAGTTAAATATTGTAGGTTGGGTTAGAGTAGCGTAACCCAAAAAAATTGTTTATTTTCTATTGATAACTAATTAAGCCAAATTGATAGAATAACCTGAATTCGATATAAAATTGTTAATTAAGGAAAAATCGCTTTAAATATTAATAAAATTCATTTTATAATTTAAGACAATTTTTTGTAGTAATTTTCTTCACCCCATCTCCCTATCTCCCTAGAAAGACTTTTAACTTCCCCTAACTATGACTATTTCGATCGCCAAAATTCAATGTGTTAACAAAAGATGTCGAAAATTGAATCTTTTAGGGGATGCTTTATGTAATGAATGTCAAACTCCCATCGTCAAACGTTACTTAAGAATTGGCGGTAACATAGATAAAGAGTACAGCGTGGGGGAATTAATTAACGATCGATTTTTTGTGTGTCAACCAAGTATTGTCATCGATACAAAACCAGATATATCACCTATCTTTCCAGAGAATGTACCCGAAACCATAACCCCCTATCTCAAACTATTTTCTCATCGTCTTCATGTACCGCAAATCTATGGATTTTTGGATAATACTTTTGAACAGTGGTTGTTAGAATATGAAAGTATCCCTTTAGATGAAAAAGGAAATTTAATCCATCCAGAGTTATTTCCTTCCCTTGAATTGAGTTTATTTCAGGTATCGGCATTAAGACAGATAAGTTGGTTATGGCAAATAATTTTATTATGGAATCCCTTAGAGAAACAAAAAGTATTATCGAGTTTATTTTACCCTCATAACTTGAGAGTAGGAGGAGGAATTATTAAATTAAGGGAGTTAATTCCCGATAATGAATCAAAGCCAACTTTAAAAGATTTAGGTAATTTATGGGAAAATTGGATTACAAGATTTAACCCTTTAATTAAAGAAATTTTAGAAAAAATTGTTTTATCTTTACAAGAGAATTTATTAGAAACTCCTAATCAAGTTTTAGATATTTTAGATCAAGTTTTATACATTTTAGGAAATAATTATTATCAGAGAAAATTTAAGTTAATTACTGCTACGGATGCAGGGAAAAAGAGAAAAAATAATGAAGATTCTTGCTATCCTTCCGTTGATAGTCTCAAAGAAATTAACTCTGGTATTGATACTTTAACTATCGTTTGTGATGGTTTAGGGGGGCAAGAAAAAGGAGAAATAGCTTCTCATTTAGCCATCGAAATAATGCAAAAACAGTTAGAAGAAGACTATAAAAAAACCTTAAAAGAAACCTTAAATAATAAACATTGGACTCCTTTAATAGACTCAAAAAAAATCTTAAAAGCTATTTCTAAAGCTAACGATATTATCACTACTATCAACAATAAAGAAAAACGTAAAGATCGAGAACGCATGGGAACTACTGTTGTAATGAGTATGGCGATCGCCCATGAAGTTTATTTTGCCTATGTCGGAGATTCTCGCATTTATTGGATTACGAAAGATAGTTGTCATCAAGTCACGGTAGATGATGATTTAGCTACCAGAGAAGTGCGTTTAGGCTATGGATTTTATCGCCAATTAATCAATAATCCGCAAACGGGGGCATTATTACAAGCATTAGGCATGGAATCTTCCCGTAAGTTAAAAGTCCATATACGGCGTTTTGTCTTAGATGAAGATAGCGTATTTCTATTATGTTCTGATGGTTTATCGGATTTCGATCGAGTTGAACAATATTGGAAAACTGAAATATTACCTATTATTCAAGAGGAAATTGACATAGAAGAAGGCATTAAAAAAATCTTAGACATGGGGTTAAGAAAAAATGGTCATGATAATATTACTATCAGTCTTTTACAATGTAAAATTGAACAAAAAACGCCCGAAGATTACGAGGGAAAATTAACATGGCAATACTTACAAGAAATCATCCCTAATTTACCCCAACCAAAAGGACAATTAACTCCTCATAATAAAGCAAAATCTTTATTCGATTCGATCGAATTACCCTTATCAAAACCAACTTTAATAATTATTATTAGCGTAATTGTGGTAATAATTGGTTTAATTTTAGTACATCAAAATAAATCCTCTCAAAACAAATCCTTAAACTCTCCTTCGAGACAATTAATAACTGTACTTTAGACGAATCTTTAATTGATGAATAGTTGATTCGGAGTTTGACAAAAGAGGGATAAATTTTGGAAGTTCGATCGCTATAGATTGACTAAAAATAGTTAAAACAAGGTAAAATTAATTTTGGTACGTTTAACTCAATCAAAATGAGAGAAAATCATGACCAATGCCAACCAATTAAAAGAAATAGAAAAAGCAGTTAGCCAGTTATCTCCACAAGATTTAAGGGAATTTCGTGACTGGTTTGCTCAATTTGACTCAGAAGCATGGGATCGACAATTTGAAAAGGATGTCGCAACGGGTAAACTAGATGAATTAGCTGAAAAAGCATTAAAACACTTACGAGAGGGAAACTGTAATAATTTGTGAACCATAGAGCAACCCCTGATTTCTGGTTTTATTATCATCGATAGCATTTTCTATTCCAAAAACTGTTAAAATTAAAAATTTGTTAGCATAACATACTCATAATGAATGCACTAAAATATAAAGCAACTGTAAAAAACGGTCAACTCAACTTACCTACTATTGACTTACCTGAAGGAACAGTGGTTGAGGCAATTTTATTAATTCAAGAATCAACGGAAATGGATGAAACAGATTATCTGCTTTCAACATCTGCTAACCGTCAGCATCTCCAAGAAGCCATAGAATCCCTTAAAAATCCTGATAACTATATCTATGTAGATCCGGCTAAATTATGAGAAAGGTAGCTTTTCTAACCAGAAGTTTCGATGAATTTAACCAATGGGCAATTAATGACAAAAAAATTTACGCTAAAATAGTTGGTCTCATTAAAGATATACAAAGAAATCCTTTTTCTGGATTAGGAAAACCAGAAGCATTAAAACACGAATTATCAGGATTATGGTCAAGACGTATTACGAGAGAGCATCGCTTAGTGTATCGTGTTTCTGATGAAGAGATTGTTATTATTTCTTGTAAGTTTCATTATTAATTGTGGGTGTACAGCGTACCTTTAGCATATTTTTTTTGAGGGAGTACGATCGATTTTGGGCAGGTTCGATCGGCTTTTGGAGTTCGATCGGTTTTGAGAGTGCGAATGTTGTTTATTTCATTCTAAATTGTGAAAAGCGATCATTCATTATAGAGGTTAAATAAAGCTACAATAGGAACATAAAATTCATAATAGCTGATAAATAGATAATGACTTTAGCTGATGTACTTCCTAATGCTCGTAAACTATCGGTGAGCGAAAAACTTAAACTGATCCGTATCTTAGCTGAAGATTTAGATACTGTCGAAAATATTGCCCCTTTAGAACCATTCAAAACCTATGAGTTACCAACTCCCTATGATAGCTTTGGGGCAGGAAAAATTTTAATGGAAACCCTTAAACAAGACAAAGAAAATGATTAAACTATGCTGTTCAAATATTCAACCACAAATGCAACTCAAAATGAATTTGATAGTTTGCCAAGAATACCACTCATCTTAAAACGAGATAATCAACAATTTGAAGCCATTGGTTTAGTTGATAGTGGTGCAACTGTCAACGTTCTTTCCTATCAATTTGGACTTGAGTTAGGTGGCATTTGGGATGATCGTAAAGCCATTATTCAATTAGGAGGTAATCTGGGTAGTCAAACGGCAATGCCTTTCTCGGCGATCGCTCATGTTGGAGAATATTCACCAATCGAATTGGTATTTGCTTGGGTTAAAAATCCGAATATTCCTCTAATTCTTGGACAAACTAACTTTTTTATGGAATTTGATGTTTACTTTTATCGTTCTCGCTTGGAGTTTGAAATCAAACCTAAATCATAGGGTGATCAATTTTATGTGGAGGTTGGAGGTTCGATCGATTTTGGGAGTTCGATCGGTTATAATTTTGGACAATAAATAAATTCTAAATAAAGAAAGTAATGAAAATCAAAGCTATTATTCATCCTGCCGAAGAAGGAGATAATATGGATGAAGTTATAAACAATCTTCAAGATGCCATACAAGGGTGGTTAGAAGTTGCGAACGAAAGTCAAAAACTAGATCCTATTGCACAAATATCTGAATATTTATTCTCAAAAATTAAGTTTGTTATAAAGACTTTGTCACTGTTTAATCTAATCTAAAAATAATTATTATTTAATGATTAATTCTGGTTATACTTTACCCGTTTTTGCTACAGCTTCTGCCGTGGCAAGTTTGCAATATTTACAAAATAATTATCAAGAAAATCAAGTTATTATTGACTTAGTTAAACCTGCGGAATTAGTGACTATTAAAATTGAACAAATCGCAAAAATAAGCGATAATCAAGCATTAAGTATTACACGTTCTGATCCGGGAGATAATTTAGATTTAACCCGTGATACTCCTGTGTGGTCACTTGTCACTTTAACACCTCATCACGAAACTAAATTAATAATTGAAGGAGGAGAAGGTATCGGTAAAATAGTTAATTTAGAAGGAAAATCTGCTATTTATTCCTATGCTCAAAATATCCTAGAAAAAAATTTATTAGACAATTTAAAAATCACTGCTATTGTGGAAGTAAAAATTATTTTACCTGAAGGAAAAAAATTAGCTCAACGCACTTCTAATTCTGCCTTTGGAGTGATAGAAGGCTTATCTTTACTAGGCACAACGGGAATTTCCCAACCTTTAACCAGTCAAAAACAGTTAGAATTATATCAACAAGAATTAGTAGAAAAGGCGAAAAAATTTGATACTTTAGTTTTTTGTATTGGAGAAAATGGCTTAGATTTAGCGGTTAAATTAGGTTATAATTCTGAACAATTAGTTAAAACGGCTAATTGGTTAGGGGCAATGTTAGTTAAAGGTTCGATCGAACAAGTTAAGCATATAATTTTATTAGGTTATCATGGCAAATTAATTAAATTAGCAGGAAATATATTTCACACTCATCATCATTTAGCGGATGCCAGATTAGAAATTTTTACCGCTATTTGTGCCTATTTTGCTTTACCCTATGAGATTATCGAAAAAATCTTTATGGCAGAAACGATGGAGACTGGTTTAGAGATTTTAAAGAATTTCGATCGAGAAAATAACAGTAATTATACTGATAAAATTTATCAATATATAAGCAAAAGAATTGAGACAAATTCAGAGAATTATATCACAAAACACTCTGAACATTTTGTTAAGATTTCTGCTATTTTATTCGACAGAAAACGTCAAATATTAGGAAATAAATAAAAGAGCAATTTCTTTTTCCAAAATTGCTTAAATAATTTTAAAGTTCAATCCCTAATTCTTTCAATTTTTCTTCTAATAATTTTACCCTTGATTGAGCTTCCTCAGCTTTTTGTTTTTGTTGTTTAAGTTGTTGAGATAATTCCACATAGGTTAAAAAGCGATTTCCTTGTAAATCATAGATTTGTAAACCCTCTATATCTAATTCAAATTTTATCTTTAAAAGAGGGCTAATAAAACCTAGCATTTCTTCAATTATAACTAAACGATTATCCTGTCTTAAATAACCATTCAAATCATTTCTATCGGGATCATAAATATAATATTCTTCGATGCCGTATTTTTCATAAAATGCTAGTTTTTTTGCCATTTCTTTGAGGGTATTGCCTGGGGAAAGTATCTCAAAAGCGACACTGGGAGTAACATGATTCTCTTTCCATTGTTGATACGAACCTCTGTCACCTTTTGGTCGATCGAATACTACCATCACATCAGGGGCTTGACGAATTGTATTGTCTCCTTCCACGGGATACCAGAGTAAATCACCTGCAATAAATACATTAGGATTATCTGCAAAAAGTAACTCTAAATTTTCTTTAATGATGACGATATAACGAAATTGTTTGGTATTGTCAGACATCGGTTTTCCATCGCTATCAGGATAAATAATTTCTGTTTTTTTTTCGACTAATATTGATTGATTCATAGTTGCTTTTTCCTCATCTATCGTTAAAGTTCAATTCCTAATTCTTTCAATTTTTCTTCTAATAATTTTACCCTATTTTGAGCCTCATCTGCTCGTTGTTTTTCTTGTTCAGCTCGTTGGTTTTCCCTCTCTAATTGTCTTTCAGTATCTTTAATTTTTTCGGATAATTCCACATAGGTTAAAAAGCGATTTCCTTGTAAATCATAGATTTGTAAACCCTCTATATCTAATTCAAATTTTATCTTTAAAAGAGGGCTAATAAAACCTAGCATTTCTTCAATTATAACTAAACGATTATCCTGTCTTAAATAACCATTCAAATCATTTTTATCGGGATCATAAATATAATATTCTTCGATGCCATATTTTTCATAAAATGCTAGTTTTTTTGCCATTTCTTTGAGGGTATTACCTGGGGAAAGTATCTCAAAAGCCACACTAGGAGTAACGTTATTCTCTTTCCATTGTTGATACGAACCTCTGTCACCTTTTGGTCGATCGAATACTACCATCACATCGGGAGCTTGACGAATTGTATTGTCTCCTTCCACGGGATACCAGAGTAAATCACCTGCAATAAAGACATTAGGATTATCTGCAAAAAGTAACTCTAAATTCTCTTTAATGATGACGATATAACGAAATTGTTTGGTATTGTCAGACATGGGTTTTCCATCGCTATCAGGATAAATAATTTCTGGTTTTTTTTCGACTAATATTGATTGATTCATAGTTGCTTTTTCCTCATTTAGCGAAATCAGTGATTAGATTAAATCAGCAATGGCACGATAGTAGCTTTTTTCTTTTTGATATTCCCTCAGCACGTTTGTGTCTAAGTATTTTTTGAACATTAGAAGTATTGAATAAATTTTGTAAAGCCATTACTACTTAATCTATATATGATAGCTCGATCGACCAGTTCTGTTTTTGGAACATTTATATTACGCATTTTCGATAAACGCCTAGTGATTACCCTAGTTAATATTTATTTTTGTCTTAACATTTTTATTTTTTTAACTATTTTAATTAAGATTTCTTCTAACCATAATATAACTTGATCGAGCTTTTCTAAAATAATTTCTAAAAAGTGTTTTTCATATTTAATCTCTATCACTTTTACTTCTATTTCCTCCTCTAAAGTAACTTGTGTCTCAGATAAATTGTTGATATTTTTTTTAGCAATAATCTCTTGTTTTTCAGTTTTTGGAATATCTAAAACTGCATTATTTGCGGTAGAAATAGTATTGAGGTTTTCCTGATTTTTAACAATATTATTAAATGAGTTATTCTCATAAGGTAAAATCAAACTTGACTCATTATTATCATTATTATCTATACTGTCAGACAGAGGAGAAGGGCTATGATATAAGTCTTCCCATGATAACCAAGGATCAGCAATTTCATTATTAATTAAGATAACTTCTGTTTCAGAAAAACTGGGTAAAAAATTTTTTTTAGAATTTGTAGATAAAGCAAATTTTTTCTGTGTAAAAAAATATTTAATTGCCACCCAAATTATCACTTGTATTTGGAAAGGATCATCAGGATTATTTAGTTTATTTTTAACTGTATTAAGTTGATTTAAACTTTCGGTAATAAGTTTTTCAGTACTTTCTTGAATCTGAGGAATAATATTTTCTACTGTTTCTTGAGACTTAGTAATAATACCTTGAATCCCTTTTTGTGCTGAAGGTAGATTGCTATTATTATCATTACTAATTAAGGCATTTTCTTTTATGTTATTATTCTCTGATAATGGAATGTTTTTACCTAGGAAGAAATACTCTAGTGCCTGTCTAATTAATCTTAAAATCGTTATTTTGTCCTCTTCACTCACTTCCCTATTTTGCTCGATCGAATCTTGATTTTGTGGCTCGATCGAATTAGAATTAGGAAAAATGAATCTTTCTAAACTTACTAATAAATTATCAATAAAAGCAATAATTGAGTTATTATTAACCTGAGAATTGGGAACTAAATCAGAAGGTTGAAGATGATTAAATTTTTGTATAACTTTGGTTATTGCTTTTGATTTTCCAAAGATATTTAAACCTGTCAAAAATCCACTCAAAAAATTAGTATTAGATGGTAATAATTGTCGAGATTCAAAATCATCCACACCCTTATCAATTAGTAAATTTACTTTAGCTTGTTGCTTAAAAGGTATAATATTCTTGACTTTATTTTTTTTTAAGATAACAATTAAACGTTTATCTTTCAATCTACAGGCTAAACCTTGAAAATTTTGAGAGGGCAAAAAAGGTAAATCAGGATCATTATTAATAGCATGATTAATAGTCAAAACTAAATCACTATTATCCCTTAAATTTTCAGTTTCTTCTGTAGATAAAAATACCTGAGACTCAGAAGAAGAAACAAAACTTTTACTAATTTTTTTAGTAGTCTCCCATAACCAAAATAAAGGTAAAACTAAAGTTTGTAAACTGCCTTGAACAACATAACCTAATTCCCGAATTTTAATATTAACTTTACTATTTAACTTGATATAATTGCGGTTAATAAAATTAAATAATCTGCTTTTATAAGGTGCTTGTGAAGACATATCGCAATCCTGATGATGGAGGTTTAGTTCGGAAACTATTTAGAGTTTAGAGTGTAGAATTAATTCGGATAATTGTCAATTACTGATTAAGGAATGGAAATTGAATAATTAAAACGAAGATTTGATAGCATTTTCTCCCCCTCTTATCTTTATTATTTTATCATTTTATAGTTCACTCAGGTGTTTTATGGGGAATTGTACCCAGTTATCTTGATCGAATGGGGTGATTTAACTCTATCTTGAGATTAACTCTATGAACGATAATAGACATAACGAGGAATAATATTTTTTTGGGGGGATAATGGTATGGAGTATGTTTATTTTTTACCGAATGCAAGTTTGACTTTAAGGGTTGTTGATTATGTGGAACACATGAGTTTTCTTAAGAGTGCTTCCTTAACTATTCTTCATCAGGTGAATGGATGGATTATAAGGATTAAAACGCCCTATGTATTATCAAAAAATGATGATACGAACGTTAAGGCTTTTCTATCAGAATTGGGATGCCCTTTTAATGTGGGGGTAAGATTAGAAATGGTATTTTGGAGTTTGGATATAGGTGACTCCCCTATCGAAGTCATGCGTAATTATCGGGTTGCGATCGTATCCCATGGGAAACCAAAAAGTAATGCCATCGAGAGTTTTCGTCAAGAGTTTATTCGAGGTTTAGGTTATCGACCCGAAACTTTAGCTTAACTAAATGATAAGATCGAAAGTGGCGTAATTTGGTCATCTTGTCATCGTGGAAAATATTAGTCTGCATTCTGATACGATCGAACAAGTAAAGGAAAGAGTTGATCTTGTGGAGGTAGTATCGGATTATGTTGTTATGCAAAAAAAAGGGGCGGATTTTGTCGGTTTGTGTCCGTTTCACGATGAAAAAACCCCTAGTTTTACTGTAAGTCAGAGTAAACAGTTATATTATTGTTTTGGTTGTGGCGCTGGTGGTGGTGCGATCAAATTTTTGATGGAAATAGGAAAACAGTCTTTTCGAGATGTCATTTTGAATTTAGCGCAACGATACCAGATTCCCATTAAAACATTAGCACCTCAAGATCAACAGGCAATACAACAAGAAATTTCTTTAAGAGATCAACTATACGAAATTTTGTCAGTTGCCAGTAATTTTTATCAGCATAGTTTACAACAAAAAGAAGGAGAAAAAGCCTTAAATTACCTTCAGATCGATCGAAATTTATCCTTAGAAAATATTAACAAATTTCAGTTAGGTTATGCTCCCGATGGTTGGCAAACATTATATCATTATTTAGTCGAAATTAAACATTATCCAGTGATGTTAGTGGAACAAGCTGGATTAATCAAAAAAAAGTCAAAAGGAGAAGGTTATATCGATTATTTTCGGAATCGATTGATGATTCCCATACAAGATTCTCAAGGAAGAATTATCGCTTTTGGTGCAAGAAGTTTAGATGGAAGTGAGCCAAAATATTTAAACTCTCCAGAAACTAATTTATTCTCAAAAAGTAAGACTTTATTTGCGTTAAATTTTGCCCAAAAAAGTATTATTAAGCAAGATCAAGTTATTGTTGTTGAGGGTTATTTTGATGCCATTGCCCTGCATATTTTTGCCATAGAAAATGTAGTCGCTGTATTAGGCACAGCGTTAACTCAACAACATATTAGACAACTATCTCGTTATACTCAATCAAAACAAATTATTGTTAATTTTGATGCAGATAAAGCAGGTTTAAAAGCCACCGAAAGAGCGATTAAAGAGGTAGAAAATTTAGTTTATAGTGGACAATTAAAGTTAAAAATTTTGACAATTCCCAACGGAAAAGATGCCGATGAGTTTGTTCGATCGAATCCAGAGTCCACACAAACGTATCAAGAATTGATAAAAAAAGCTCCTTTATGGTTAGATTGGCAAATTGAACAAATTATTAATAATGAAGATTCTTATAATAGTGCAGATTATGAATTAGCCTTTCAAAGAATAGTAAGATTAATTAATAAAATTAGTAATAATGCCACAAAAGATTATTATTTATCCCACTGTGCAGAAATTTTAAGCCGTAAAAAGAATCCTTATGCTAACTTCAATAGTGACGACTTTAAAAAAGTATATCAAAGTTTAATATCTGCCACAAAATACAGTTCTTATAATCAGAAAAAATCATTCCCAAAACTCGGTAATTTTTCTCAAAATAGTCAACAAGCAGAATTTTTGTTACTGTTAATTTATCTCCATTGTCCAGATTATCGAGAGACTATCATAGAGGAATTAGACAATAAAGATTTAGTATTTACTTTAAAATCTATTAGGTTTTTATGGCAAACAATCCATAAATTATCTTCCTCTATTACTAATGATAATAACCAAAATATTTTACTAATGACAGTGCAAGAAAATATGGTAAATTACCCTCAATTTGCTCATGAATTAAATCCTCTATTTAATCTTAGTGAAAATTATCAACAAGTTTTATACGAGCCTGAGCATATTATTAGAGGTTCGATCGCCTGTTTAGAAAGTGTTAAACTAGAAAAATATAAGCAATATTGTCAACAAAAATTAAACGAATTAAATCAAGAAAAAGACTTGACAAAAATGACATTTTACTATCAAGAATTATTGACAACACAAACTCAACTCAAACAACTTGAAACCCAGAGAATGAAAAACGAAGAATAAAATCATCCCGTAAAACGGTCATCTTGCCCGTATGTAGATTTATACTAAAGATGAAAGATTGCTTCGTATCTCGCAATGACACAATATAACAATAATTAAATTTGTAGGTTGGGTTAGCGATAGCGTAACCCAAAATCCCTAAGATAAATCCTCAAAATATTAAAAATTTTTAAAACATGGATATTGACAAAATATTAGTAACAGATGAATTATTATTCAAGTATAAACGTTGTCATCGCCGAGGATTTCTTAATCTTTATGGTGAAGAAAATCAAAAATTACAGGAAAAAGATTTTATTATCAAATTAAAAGAAGAAAGAGAATCTCATTATAGAAAAGTTTTAGAAAATTATAATTTAGCCTATCAACACCCAAAATTATTAGTAGAAAATAGTGAAGATAATTATCAAGTTGCATCGGCAACAGAAGAATTAATGCGTCAAGGAGTTGATTGTATTTATCAAGGAGTTATTATACTTAATCAGAAAATAAAAGCAAACCCCCCTTCATCCCCCCTAATTAGGGGAGAAAGACAAGAGAATTTTTCTAGTGAAAATCAGACAAATATTATTTTTCAAGCATCTCCTACCTTACTGATTAAACAAAATATTCCTAGTTTATTGGGTGATTGGAGTTATATTCCAGTGAATGCTTATTTAGGCAAAAATATGAAGCCTGAATATAAATTAATTTCTGCTTTTCAAACTGATATTTTAAGTCTTTTTCTGGGAATTAATTTAACCCAAGTCCAAATTTTTTTACGTTATTATAGGAAACCTTATTATCTAAATCTCAATACTTGGCTTCCTCATTATCAAGAGTTTTTGAGGGAATTTCTTTCTATGGTAATGACAAAAAATGAGCCTGAAGTTTTTATTTCCCGTCAACGTTGCAGTCTTTGTCAATGGTATGAAAGTTGTCATGGTGTTGCAAAATCTCAACAACATTTGTCTTTAATTCCAAACATTACTCCTTCAAGATATGATGCTTTAATCGCTGAGGGAATTAATGATTTAACTTCTCTTTATCATACAGATTTATCAGTTTTAAAACAACTTTTCGGAGCTGAAATTGCCTATAATATTCATGGACAAAGTAAAGCATTATTTTATTCAACTCCTATTATTAAACATCCTCCTTTAAAACAAATTCCCTCTCATAATATTGAGTTATATTTTGATATAGAAGCACAACCTGATACAAAAATAGAAAGATTCGATCGAACCTTCGATTATTTATTAGGAGTTTTGTTAGTAAATTATGAAACAAAAGAACAAAAATATTATAGTTTTTTAGCGGAAAATATTGAGGAAGAAAAAGAAATTTGGTTAAAATTTTTAGATTTTGTTAATCAATATCCTGATGCACCTATATTTCATTATTCTAATTACGAAGTGGAAACCGTTAGACGTTTAGGCTATCTTTATAAAACTTCTTCGAGGGATTTACAACGTTTATTAAATCGTTTATTTGACTTACATAAATTTCTAATTAATTCTCTTTTTTTACCCGTAGAAAACTACTCATTAAAATTTGTCGGAAATTGGTTAGGTTTTCAATGGCGTGATGCTCAAACGGGAAAATATAGCTCAAATTATCATCAAATTAGTGGCGATCAATGCGTTTTCTGGTATGATCAATGGTTAAAAACCTTCGATCGAACTTGGCTAGACTATATTCTAATTTATAACGAGGATGACTGTTTAGGTACTTATCAACTAAAAAAATGGCTAACAGAATTTACTAAAGAAATTGGTGATAAATCTGAGTTAGATGTAAAAATAGGTGATGGCTAAGACAGAAGCTACAAGTCAATCAAAAATAATTTTTACCAGAAGTTTATGGAATGTCATTAACTCTTGCCTTTTGCCTTTTGCCTTTTGCCTATCTTCAGCAGTAAACTTAAGATGCATTCTAGGTTTACATTTTCTTACAAAACTTGCGCCCTTAACCATGCCACAGGTAAATAAAGCATCTTATTCGGAGTTGGTACAAATGCACGGCGATTAAAAACATCATAGTTATTTTTGGCAATAACATCCAAAATCCCTTGATATAACATTAAAGCAGACCACACGGGCCAACGTCCATCAGGATTCAAGGCTTTAATTCCCCTCTCAGCGTCTTCGTAATATTGTTTAGCTCGATCGATCTGGAATTGCATAAGATCGTACCATCGATCGTCAATTACTCCATTGAATAAATCTTCTTCAGAATAGTTAAACCTTGCTAAATCTTCGAGGGGGAGGTAAATGCGATTTCTACCTCTATCTTCTCCCACATCCCGCAAAATATTAGTTAACTGATTAGCAATACCTAGTGCGATAGCTTCTTCTTCGGGGATATAGACACTTTCACGATACCAAGGAGCATTCAAATAGGTTTCATCTACTCCCAATACGGCAGAAGACATTAATCCCACAGTACCAGCGACACGGTAACAATAAAGTTTCAACTCCTCAAAAGTCTCATAGCGATTGCGGTATAAATCCATCCTTTGCCCTGCAATCATATCCCTAAAAGGCTGAATATCCATAGGAAAACGCTTAAGAGTATCCACTAAGGCTACATCTGGATCATCGATGGGTTGCCCTGCGAAGACAGATTCGAGCTGTTGTTCCCATAAATCAAGGGTTTCAGGAGTTGTTAACTTGGCTTGAGGACCATCTACTAATTCATCGGTACGACGACACCACACATATATCGCCCAGATAGCACTTCGTTTCTCTTTAGGCATCAATAAAGTACCCAAGTAGAAAGTTTTAGAATACTTTGCCGTAATTTGACGACAGTATTCGTAAGATTCTTCTAGGGTGGCTAAAGGTTGTTTAGGTTGTAATTTTTTATGCAGTTGCAGCATTCATCCCTGCTGAATATAGCTAAATATAAGTTTAAAAATAAGAATAATGACGATTCTATAGTATTGTCTCACTTTCTGACCAATTTTAATCACGAAAATTGTAAGGTTTTCAAATTTTTTTCAGACAGTCTTTTTCTATTAGGATTTACGCATCAATAATGATAGTCTGTCATTCCGAGGGTAGCGAAGGAATCTCAATTCCTTGATTTTTGGTACAAGTGCGTAATTTACATCTATGTCATTGACAGGAACTTCAAGTTTCAAATCTCAATGGTAAAATATTAAGATAGAACGCATCTAACTGATGAGGACTTCAGTTCGAGATAAAATTTAGACTAAATCGATCGCTAAAAGTGGCGCTGCTCGATCGCTAAAAGCGGCACTGCGTGATCGAATCATAAAAAGATTTGAGTAAAAATTATCATAAATTGATTTTTTATAACTATTTACTAAATTTAATGAAGAATGAACAGAATGACGAGCTGATCAAGCCGAATCGGAGAATCAAAAATTGCGACAATTATTACAACAAGCAGGAATTGATATTCCCGATAATTTAGCGTGATATAACTATCGTGCCTGTATTTTTACCCAAACATTTATCAACAATCATTGATTAAGACTTATGACAGCAGTTATCACTAAACCCATAGAAGAAAATATCGTGAAGTTGAATCCCCTGAGTTGGTCAACTTTTAATAATCTTCTTGATGAATTAGACAATAAAAGAAGTCAACGTTTAACTTACTATAACAATATTTTAGAAATTATGAGTCCACTAGGATTACACGAAAGTAATAATCGTTTCATTGAAAGTTTGATTTTTGTCATTGCCGATGAGTTAGGATTGAGTCTTAAGAAATTCGGATCACTAACTCTCAAATCTACCCAATTTAAACAAGCCGTAGAGCCTGATTCTTGTTATTATTTGAAAAATGAGCCAAAAGTAAGAAATAAGCAAAATATTGATTTAACGATCGATCCTCCCCCTGATTTAGTGCTAGAAATAGATATAACAAGCGGTTCATTACATAAATTACCGATTTATGCTAACTTGGGTGTACCAGAAATTTGGCGTTATGACGGTGAAAAATTAGCAGTTTTTATTCTCGAAAAAGACATCAATAATTATCAAGAGATCGATCGAAGTCCTACTTTTCCCTTTTTGAGTTTAAATGTCATTCCTGAGTTAATCCAACAAAGTTTAATCGATGGAGAAACCGTTGTTTTAAGAAATTTTAGAAAATCCCTCAAAAATGTAAGTAAGTCATAAAATGATGAAGACAAGAGGGGGAAGAGGGGGAGAAAACAACAAAAATTTCTTACTTCCGAGTTAAGACTTGGGAGCACGAGTGACAACTTGATCAATTAAACCATAGTCTTTAGCTTCTTCAGGTGACATGAAAAAATCTCTTTCTGTATCTTGTTCAATTTTTTCTAAAGGTTGCCCCGTATGGGAAGCCATATAATGATTTAGTTGTTTTTTGAGGTAAAGTATCTCTTTCGCTTGAATTTCGATGTCTGTAGCTTGTCCTTGCGCCCCTCCCAAGGGTTGATGGATCATAATTCGAGAGTTAGGTAAACTCATTCTTTTACCCTTTGCACCAGCGCTCAATAAAAAAGCCCCCATACTAGCGGCTAATCCCACGCAAATAGTGCAAACATCTGGTTTAATTTGATTCATGGTATCAAAAATACCTAATCCTGCGGATACTGAACCTCCGGGGGAGTTGATATATAAGTATATATCTTTTTCTGGGTCTTCTGCTTCTAACAATAACAACTGTGCTACTAAAGAATTTGCTAACTCATCAGTTACTTGTTGCCCTAAAAAAACAATGCGTTCCCTAAGTAAACGAGAGTATATATCAAATGCCCGTTCGCCTCTACCAGAGGTTTCAATAACTGTTGGTACCATGCTTATTTCCGATTTTTGACGTTTCTTAATGATCTTGATTGTAGCTAATATAGGCAATAATTAACAGAGAAATTAGGAATTAAGAATTAAGAAGTAAGAATTAAAACTGTCAATTAATAACACGCCGTGTAATTTATTACACGTCTAATAGCTACCGTCTGCTAAAGCGACTCTATTCACTATGGTTATCGAGGGTAGTCGAAGTATAGACTATTCATTATTCATTATTCATTATTAATTGTATGCAAAATATTGAAAATACACATATTTTTACCAGTTGTACAAACAACTATTTACCTAAAGCGAGGGTTTTAGGTAATTCTCTCAAAAAGTTTCACCCTAATTTACAATTTCATCTGATTTTGTGCGATCGAATCAGTGATAAAATTCATCTTGAAAATGAACCTTTTGATTCGATTATTACCATTGAAGAATTACCAATTTCTAATTTTAAGTCATGGATATTCAAACATAATTTAGTGGAAATGTGTACAGCCGTTAAAGGTTTAGGATTTTTAGAAATATTTAAACGTTATAACTGTGATAATGTTATTTATTTTGATCCTGATATAGCTATTTTTTATCCTTTAAATGAACTTTTAGAAAACTTTAATCATAGCAGTATTTTATTAACTCCCCATCAATTAGAACCTGAAAAAACTAAGGAAATGGTGATTGATAATGAAATTTGTTTTTTACGATATGGTACTTTTAATTTAGGATTTTTAGGAGTCAAAAATTCTGAAGAAGGCATTAAGTTTTTGGAGTGGTGGTCTTCCCGTTGTCTGAATTTCTGTTATGATGATCCTGCTAATGGTTTATATACTGATCAACGATCGATCGATCTTGTACCTTCTTTTTTTAGTGATATAAGTATTTTAAGGCATTGTGGTTATAACGTGGCTAATTGGAATCTTAGTAATCGTCACTTTACAGGAAATGTTGATCATATCATATGGGTTAATGAACAACCTTTATGTTTTTATCATTTTTCCAGTTCTCAAGGTATTATGCCAGAAAAATATAATTTGATAAATAGTTCGATCGAATCTTTATTAGAATGGTATAAAAATGAGTGTGAAAAAATGGGACAAAAAGAGTTTAGTAAAATGTCCTGTTATTATGATTATTTTGACAACGGAGAATTAATCAAAAAACAAGCAAGATTATTGTATCGAGAAAAGCTAAAATTACAAGAAAAATATCCTAATCCTTTTGAGACAAATAGTGAGGGTTCTTATTATAATTGGTATCAAAACTATAAGATAGAAAAAGAATTAGATGAACAAGAAAAAAATGAGCGTTTATATTTCTTAGAATGGCATTATGAGGATAAAACCAAGCGTATTGATGATTTCCAAAAACAATTGGATGAAAAAAACGAGCGTTTATATTTCTTAGAATGGCATTATGAGGATAAAACCAAGCGTATTGATGATTTCCAAAAACAATTGGATGAAAAAAACGAGCGTTTATATTTCTTGGAATGGCATTATGAGGATAAAACTAAACGCCTTGATGATTTCCAAAAACAATTGGATGAAAAAAACGAGCGTTTATATTTCTTGGAATGGCATTATGAGGATAAAACCAAGCGTATTGATGATTTCCAAAAACAATTGGATGAAAAAAACGAGCGTTTATATTTCTTGGAATGGCATTATGAGGATAAAACTAAACGTATTGATGACTTACAAAAACAATTAGATGAAAAAAACGATCAGATATATACTTTACAATGGTATTTTGAGGATAAAACTAAACAAATTAATGATTTACAAAAACAATTAGATGAAAAAACAGTTTTAATTGAAAGTATGAAAAATAGTAAGTTTTGGAAATTACGTCAACGTTTATTAGAAATTAAAAACTCTTTCAGTATTAAAAAGAATTGAATTTTATAGGTGGGCAATGCCCACCCTACTGTTATTATTTCCAGTTGGAAGCAACGATTTCCGCTAAGTCAACAACTCTTTGAGAATAACCCCATTCATTGTCATACCAAGCAACCACTTTCACCATATCTCCTCCCATTGTCATGGTTAAGTTGGCATCCACGATCGAAGATACGTTAGTACCACGATAGTCACAGGAAACTAAAGGTAAATCGTTATAACCTAAAATACCTTTTAAATCACCTTCAGAAGCATCTTTGAGTACTTGGTTCACTTGTTCTGCGATCGTACTTTTTTCAACTTGTACTACTAAATCCACGATCGAAACGTTAGGAGTAGGCACACGCAAAGCAATACCATTTAACTTACCTTTTAATTCGGGTAAAACTAAAGCCACAGCTTGAGCGGCACCAGTGCTAGTAGGTACAATATTGATAGCCGCCGCACGCGCACGACGTAAATCACGGTGACTAGCATCTAATAACCTCTGATCTCCAGTATAACTGTGAGTGGTGGTCATTGTACCTTTAATAATGCCAAAATGTTCGTGAAGTACTTTTGCTATAGGAGCTAAACAGTTAGTGGTACAACTAGCATTACTGACAACATTGTATTTATCGTGGGAATATTCTTTATCGTTAACACCAACAACATAAGTACCCACATTAGCACCTTTTCCGGGGGCGGTAATTAAAACTTTTTTCGCCCCTGCTTGGATGTGTTTAGATGCACCCTCATCGGTAACAAATACCCCAGTGGATTCGATGATTAAATCTACACCCCATTCTGCCCAAGGTAAGTTGAGAGGATTTCGATCGGAAACACATTTAATAGTTTTACCGTTAACGGTGATAGAATTTTCATCAGCGTGAATATCAGCATCAAAAATCCCTAACATGGAATCATATCGGAGTAAGTGAGCGTTAGTTTTAGGATCAGAAGTGTCGTTGATACCTACTACTTCTAAACCACTATTTTCACGACCAAACCAACAACGCAAAAAGTTACGTCCAATACGTCCAAAACCATTAATAGCTACTCTAACCACAGTTTATACCTCTTTATATGAAACTAAATAAAGTAAATTTTTCTAATGTGCCTAATCATATCCTAAAGACTGTACAGTTTCATACCCATTTTTCGATTTTTTTTGCTAATATTTCATATATCTATAAATTTCTTTTGTACATATTACTTGGATTACAACAAAAACTCTCAGGAATTATGCACCTCTCACGATATTCTGTCTTTCCGAGAGTAGCGAAGGAATCTCAATGTCTCGATTTTTGGTAAGGTAAGCTAAAATAAGGTTAAAATTTATGAGTTTTCAATTTTTAATCTTGAATCTTAACCGATGGTTGCTAATAAAATATACCTTAAAAAACATCATTTAAAATCTCTTTCTAGTATTTTAACGTTGGTGGGATTGACTATTACTATTCTTTTTATTTTTCTAGCATTTTCTGCACCTTTATTAGAAAATATTGGCTTAATTCAAAATCCTTTAGAATCTTTAAAAAATCCCATACATCAAGCCCCAAATGCTCAATATTGGTTCGGTACAAGCTCTCAAGGATATGATATTTTTTCTCGCACAATTTTTGGCTCACAAGCGGCTTTAAAAGTTGTTTTATTAGCGACATCTTTCAGTTTAATTATAGGTATCCCTTTAGGATTAATTAGCGGTTATTTTGGTGGTAAAATTGATAAAATTTTGCTATTTTTAATGGATACTATTTATACTCTCCCCGGTTTATTATTATCCGTCACCTTGGCTTTTGTGGTAGGAAGGGGAGTTATTAATGCGGCTTTAGCCTTGTCTATTTCTTACATTCCTCAATATTATCGAGTGGTGCGTAATCATACCACTAGCGTTAAAACCGAATTATATGTTGAAGCGGCGAAGGCTATGGGAGCATCACCTGTGAGAATTTTATCGAAATACTTATTTTTTAATGTAATTCAGAGTGTCCCTGTTTTATTTACTTTAAATGCGGCGGATGCGATTTTGATTTTAGGGGGTTTAGGGTTTTTAGGTTTAGGGTTGCCTGAAGATGTGCCTGAATGGGGGCATGATTTAAAAATGGCGTTAGATGCTTTACCAACAGGGATTTGGTGGAGTGCCTTGTTTCCGGGGTTGGCAATGACAACTATGGTAACGGGTTTATCGTTATTAGGAGAGGGATTGAGTGAGATTTTTAATCCCCAAAATCGGTAGAGATAAAAGAGAGAGAAAATTGGGTATTAGGGTATTGGGGTATTGGGGAGTAATTCTTAATTCTTAATTCTTAATTCTTAATTCTTAATTCTTAATTCTTACTTCTTACTTCTTACTTCTTACTTCTTACTTCTTAAATACCGGGTTTGCAAACGTTATAATCCTCATGGGAAACAACGGCTTCGGGGGCGACAAAACTGCCGTAATCCCTACAAATAAGCCGATAATTCCTCGTCACGGGAATACTAATGATAAATCGATCGTGCCGTAACCTTTTACCCCTAAAATTGGTATAACTGGTATGATTTTGAATATTGTGGATAATCTGTCTAGCTTTTAAGACAACATTTTTAGGTAAAGAACTTAAATCAATGGGATCATGATAGAATGTTTCCTGCCAAGCATTCTTTTCTCTTCTTTTTTGCTCTCTAGCTGTATTAGACTGCTCACATTTATGACATTCTCTACCGTAGCCACTATGTCCACAGGCAAATTTCTTTTTTCTTCTCGACATTGTTTTCTCTCCTAATAGATATGATTATTTTGGTATGAGAATCAATCTGTCAAGGGAAGTTATGTCAATCTAAATTGTTATGATAATATGATATATTTTTTATGAGAAATTCGATCGAACCTTGTTATGGAAGGTGATTAAACTGATGAATTAGACATCTGGTAAAAATTAGGATTTTTTCCCCGTAATTTGAGCTTCTAGCCCTAATTTGATTGAAGTCTATTAGATCAATAAATATCATTAGTATCATAGAATTAGATTAGTTATGGAAAAATTTACGTCTTAATTCTTATTTTGTTATAAATCAACAGTTATTTAAAAAATAAAATTTTAAATACAAATCTCCCTCTAATTACCCGTGTTTTAATTTTTTATGTTAAATTTTTATTAAATTTTGTAAATTAAGTTTAGGAAAGTTAGTTAATTAATTAGTAATTAGAAGAATGTTTGTATTGAGATGATGAAAATATTAATAACTGGACTCGGTAAGTTTAGTATATAAGATTAGACTTAAACTAATAATTAATATCAAAGCCCTACTTTTAGATTGATCCCCACAATCTTAGGATACAAGATCATTCTCAGAATCAACAAACTTTATTACAAATTATTAAGAAAATCCCTTAACAAAACTTAATAAAACTCAGGAAAAAATCAACATTTATATACTGTCATTATGAGATCAAAAAGTGCAAATTCATTCTATACTTAGCTTTTAGTTATGTTCGATCAAACTGATTAATTTTATGACTATTCTCATTATTAAATGACTAATTTAAGGTTAACTAGATTGATAAGTAAAGGCAAAAGGCGACAGACAACAGGCAACAAAGATTATGGGTTATTTTCGTTAAATTTATTGAAGATTGTTGACAAAAATCAAAATTACTAAGAACTTTTTAAAGATTTTTATATGAATAATTTAGTTATTTTTTGGCATCGTAGAGATTTAAGAATTACTGATAATTTAGGCTTATTTTCTGCTAGGGAAAACAGCAATAAAGTTGTTGGTATATTTTGTCTTGATCCTACTATTCTAAAAGGAGATGATATAGCCCCAGCAAGGGTAAAATATTTATTAGAATGCTTGGCAGAATTGCAAAAAAATTACCGAAAATTAGGTAGTGATTTATTGATTTTCCATGATTCTCCTCTTAATATTATCCCTTCTTTAGCAGAAGCATTAAAAGCTGAAAATGTTTATTGGAATCTTGATGTTGAGCCTTTTTCACGACAACGGGATAAAACGATAGAACTTGCACTACAAACTAAAGGTATCACAGTAGAGACATTTTGGGATCAATTATTGCATCCACCAGAGACGATTCTTTCTAAGTCTAATACCCCCTATACGGTTTATACTCCTTTTTGGAATAATTGGTCACAACAGGAAAAATTAAAACCCCTTCCCCCCATTCAAGATTTATCAGGTTTGACGGAGGAAGAATATACTTTAAGCAAAAAATTAGGCTTAATTCCTTTACCCTCTTTGCAGGATTTAGGTTTTATCTGGGATAACGAATTATTATTATCGGGGGGTGAAACTCCAGCACAGGAAAGATTAGAGTATTTTTGTCGTTATTTGTTATCAGATTATAATGAGCAGAGGAATTATCCTGCTATAGATGGCACATCTCTACTAAGTGCAGCGCTTAAATTTGGTTCGATCGCACCGAGAACTTTATGGCAAAATACTATAGAGGAGTTAGAAAATACCCAAAGTGACGAAGCGAAAGAAAATATCATCGCATGGCAAAAAGAATTAGCATGGCGAGAATTTTATCAACACTGTCTCTATTTTTTCCCAGAATTAGCCGAAGGTGCGTATAGAAAACAGTTTAAAAACTTTCCTTGGCAAAATAACGAAAAACTTTTTCAGGCATGGTGTGAAGGCAAAACGGGTTATCCCATTGTGGATGCTTCCATGAGACAGTTAAACGAAACGGGATGGATGCACAATCGTTGTCGTATGATAGTTGCCAGTTTTTTAACGAAAGACTTGATTATTGATTGGCGTTGGGGGGAGAAATACTTTATGCAAAAACTCTATGATGGTGACTTAGCCTCCAATAATGGCGGTTGGCAATGGAGTGCCTCTAGTGGTATGGATGCCAAGCCGTTAAGGATTTTTAACCCTGCTTCTCAAGCCCAAAAATTTGATAGTGAAGCCGAGTATATAAGCCGATGGTTGCCTGAAATTAGTCATCTCGATACAGCAGAACTAGTCACGGGCAAAATATCCCCTATCTTAGCTCAAAGTTGTGATTATCCTTCTCCTATTGTCGATCATAGTCAACAACAAAGACTTTTTAAACAAATTTATAGCAGTTTAAAATAATGTAGGTTAGGTTAGTGATAGCGTAACCCAACAAAATATTCATAACAAAAGCACCCTATCAACTAGAGTGCCTTTGTGATTATGAACTTGTATCGTATTTTACTTAAATATTAAACTGGCATGGAACTATTGTCCCTAGGGGCTACCCCCTTAGTATCGTCGCCGCTGTCATGTTTCACCCACGAGTTCGGGATGGTTCGTAGTGGTTCCACAACGCTATACACACCAGTTATGCCTTTGAAGATTTTTACCCTCAAGACTACATAGCTACTCGAAAAATTATTATTAGGTCAAGCTGACGGTTTGTTAGTACACTTCGGCTACGCACATCACTGCACTTCCACCTTGTGCCTATTAACGGGTGTTCTTCCCGTAACCTTACACCAGAATACTCATCTTGAGGTGGGCTTCCCACTTAGATGCTTTCAGCGGTTATCCTCTCCGTACTTGGCTACCCAGCGTTTACTGTTGGCACAATAACTGGTACACCAGCGGTACGTCCTTCCCGGTCCTCTCGTACTAAGGAAGGCTCCTCTCAATATTCTCACGCTTACACCGGATATGGACCGAACTGTCTCACGACGTTCTGAACCCAGCTCACGTACCGCTTTAATGGGCGAACAGCCCAACCCTTGGGACGTACTTCCGCCCCAGGTTGCGATGAGCCGACATCGAGGTGCCAAACCTCCCCGTCGATGTGAACTCTTGGGGGAGATCAGCCTGTTATCCCTAGAGTAACTTTTATCCGTTGAGCGACGGCCCTTCCACACAGCACCGTCGGATCACTAAGACCGTGTTTCCACCCTGTTCGACCTGTTCGTCTCACAGTCAAGCTACCTTCTGCCTTTGCACTCTTCGACTGATTTCCAACCAGTCTGAGGTAACCTTTGTACGCCTCCGTTACCTTTTTGGAGGCGACCGCCCCAGTCAAACTACCCACCTGAAACTTTCCTGTCTCCAGTTAGAATTCTAGCTCCCAGAGAGTGGTATCTCACCGTTGACTCCATAGCACCCACAAGCACTACTTCTACGTCTCCCACCTATCCTGCGCACTGGAAGCCCGAACACAATTCCAAGCTATAGTAAAGCTTCATAGGGTCTTTCTGTCCAAGTGTAAGTAGTCCGTATCTTCACAGACATTCCTATTTCGCCGAGTCTCTCTCCGAGACAGTGCCCAGATCGTTACGCCTTTCGTGCGGGTCGGAACTTACCCGACAAGGAATTTCGCTACCTTAGGACCGTTATAGTTACGGCCGCCGTTCACCGGGGCTTCAGTCGCTAGCTTCACATTACTGCTGACCAACTTCTTTAACCTTCCGGCACTGGGCAGGCGTCAGCCCCTATACCTCCTCTTTCGAGTTTGCAGAGACCTATGTTTTTGCTAAACAGTCGCCTGGGCCTCTTCACTGCGACTAGCTCTCGCTAGCACCCCTTCTCCCTAAGTTACGGGGTCATTTTGCCGAGTTCCTTGGAGAGAGTTCTCTCGCTCCCCTTAGTATTCTCTACTTGCCCACCTGTGTCGGTTTCGGGTACCGGGACTCTATACTCAACACTATACTCGCTTTTCTTGCCACCTTGCTTCCACACTCACGGTTAACCCGCTCCCAATCCACTCAGGGTGTGCTTTCACTTAATGGGTCCCGAATATAGCTCCTATAAAGCCACGCAGGAATATTTACCTGCTTGCCATCGACTACGCTATTCGCTTCGCCTTAGGTCCGGGCTAACTCTCCACGGACGAGCCTTCTGGAGAAACCCTTGGGCTTTCGGGGTTGAAGATTCTCACTTCAATTTTCGCTACTTAAGCCGACATTCTCACTTCTATATCGTCCACACCTGCTTGCCGCTAATGCTTCACCCTCTATAGAACGCTCCCCTACCATTACTTTCATAATCCATAGCTTCGGTGATTAACTTAGCCCCGTTCATTTTCGGCGCCTGAGTCCTTGACCAGTGAGCTATTACGCACTCTTTCAAGGATTGCTGCTTCTAGGCAAACCTCCTGGTTGTCTTTGCACTCAGACCTCCTTTCTCACTTAGTTAATACTTGGGGACCTTAGCTGATGGTCTGGGCTGTTTCCCTCTTGACGATGAAGCTTATCCCCCACCGTCTCACTAGTGCTACAATTACTGGTATTCTGAGTTTGTCTCATCTTGGTACCGCTCTCGCAGCCCGCAACGAAACAGTGCTTTACCCCCAGTAACATTCCACACCGCTGCGCCTCAACACATTTCGGGGAGAACCAGCTAGCTCTTGGTTCGATTGGCATTTCACCCCTAACCACAGCTCCTCCGCCAATTTTTCAACATTGGTCGGTTCGGACCTCCACCACCTGTTACGGGGGCTTCATCCTGGCCATGGTTAGATCACCAAGGTTCGGGTCTACAAACACTGACATACGCCCTGTTCGGACTCGGTTTCCCTTTGGCTTCGTCTTTTCGACTTAACCCGCCAGTGCCTGTAAGTCGCCGGCTCATTCTTCAACAGGCACACGGTCATCCGTTCTATCGGACTCCCATTGCTTGTAAGCTGATGGTTTCATGTTCTTTTTCACTCCCCTCCCGGGGTTCTTTTCACCTTTCCCTCGCGGTACTTTTCTCTATCGGTCACACTTTGTATTTAGCCTTACCACGTGGTCGTGGCTGATTCACACTAGATTACACTTATCTCGTGCTACTCGGGATTCATCTACAATTCCTTCGGTTTTCAACTACAGGACTTTCACCTTCTATGGTCTAGTTTTCAGCTAGTTCGTTTAACCTCTAGTTTCGACATTGATGTCCCACTACCCCAGCATTCGTAAACGCTGGTTTAGGCTGTTCCCTCTTCGCTCGCCGCTACTAGGGGAATCACTTTTGTTTTCTCTTCCTCTGGCTACTAAGATGTTTCAGTTCACCAGGTTCGCTCATTATCCCAAAGGATATGTTTTTAGGGTTGCCCCATTCGGACACTCTCGGCTCATTGTCTGCTTCCGACTCCCCGAGACTTTTCGTAGGTTGCTACGTCCTTCTTCGCCTTCGTGTGCCTAGGTATCCACCATCAGCCCTTCTTTGCTTGACCTGTTACTAATACAGACTTTTCAGACTTTTCTTTCGCTATGCAGTTTTCAAGGTTCTTACTGAACATAAGTTCAGCATTCCATTTCTATAGATGCTAAATTGTTCATCTGGAGATAAGCGGACTCGAACCGCTGACATCCTGCTTGCAAAGCAGGCGCTCTACCAACTGAGCTATACCCCCAATGGGCCATCCTGGACTTGAACCAGGGACCTCACCCTTATCAGGGGTGCGCTCTAACCACCTGAGCTAATAGCCCTTGAACCCAATTTTCTAGTTTAAAAGCCTTTCCCTACACTCTTGCGACTTCAAATCGAAGTCTCCCTTTAAGGAGGTGATCCAGCCACACCTTCCGGTACGGCTACCTTGTTACGACTTCACCCCAGTCACTAGTCCCACCTTCGGCATCCTCCCCCCTCTCGGGTTGGAGTAACGACTTCGGATGTTACCAACTTCCATGGTGTGACGGGCGGTGTGTACAAGACCCGGGAACGGATTCACCGCAGTATGCTGACCTGCGATTACTAGCGATTCCTCCTTCATGCAGGCGAGTTTCAGCCTGCAATCTGAACTGGGGCAGGGTTTGACAGGATTCGCTCCACTTCGCAGTTTCGCCTCCCTTTGTCCCTACCATTGTAGTACGTGTGTAGCCCAAGACGTAAGGGGCATGCTGACTTGACGTCATCCCCACCTTCCTCCGAGTTCTCCCCGGCAGTCTCCCTAGAGTCCCCAACTTAATGCTGGCAACTAAGGACGAGGGTTGCGCTCGTTGCGGGACTTAACCCAACATCTCACGACACGAGCTGACGACAGCCATGCACCACCTGTCTCTGCGTTCCCTAAGGCACTCTCTCCTTTCAAAGAGATTCGCAGGATGTCAAGCCTTGGTAAGGTTCTTCGCGTTGCATCGAATTAAACCACATACTCCACCGCTTGTGCGGGTCCCCGTCAATTCCTTTGAGTTTCACACTTGCGTGCGTACTCCCCAGGCGGGATACTTAACGCGTTTGCTTCGGCACTGTCCGGGTCGATACAGACAACACCTAGTATCCATCGTTTACCGCTAAGACTACAGGGGTATCTAATCCCTTTCGCTCCCTTAGCTTTCGTCCCTCAGTGTCAGTTTAAGTCCAGTAGAGCGCCTTCGCCACTGGTGTTCTTCCTAATCTCTACGCATTTCACCGCTACACTAGGAATTCCCTCTACCCCTACTTCACTCTAGCTTTTCAGTTTCCACCGCCTTCCCGAAGTTGAGCTTCGGTCTTTGACAGCAGACTTGAAATGCCACCTACGGACGCTTTACGCCCAATGATTCCGGATAACGCTCGCATCCTCCGTATTACCGCGGCTGCTGGCACGGAGTTAGCCGATGCTTATATTAGGTACCGTCATTTTTTTCTTCCCTAAGTTTTGAGGTTTACAACCCAAGAGCCTTCCTCCCTCACGCGGTATTGCTCCGTCAGGCTTTCGCCCATTGCGGAAAATTCCCCACTGCTGCCTCCCGTAGGAGTCTGGGCCGTGTCTCAGTCCCAGTGTGGCTGCTCATCCTCTCAGACCAGCTACTGATCGTCGCCATGGTAAGCCTTTACCTCACCATCTAGCTAATCAGACGCGAGCTCCTCTCAAAGCGATAAATCTTTTACTTTTCAGCTCATCCGGTATTAGCAGTCGTTTCCAACTGTTGTCCCCGACTTTGAGGCAGATTCTCACGTGTTCCTCACCCGTCCGCCACTAACTCCGAAGAGTCCGTTCGACTTGCATGTGTTAAGCATACCGCCAGCGTTCATCCTGAGCCAGGATCAAACTCTCCATTGTAGATTCCCTTTCACCTCAGTTACTCAGTCCTCTCAACGAGCTTTTTGATTGCTCTTTTTTTGTTTAGTAATTTAATACTTGTTTTGTTAATTAAAGTTCTTTAACAAGGGTGTATGTTATACTTGAAAATGGCTTTTAAACTATTGAATTGTCTAGGTTCGTGGTGTTAGACGAG